>JAITHY010000210.1 GCA_031279715.1 Verrucomicrobiales bacterium
CCCGAACCTCGACGGCGCAAGGGCCGAGCTAGGCGTCGGCCTCATCTGGCAACTGGACGCCCATAACCAACTCCACCTCGACTACGAGGCGAGCTTCGGAGACAAATACGACAAACCCTGGGGCCTGAGCGCAGGTTATCGTTATCAGTTCTAAACACAACAAACAGGAAAAAAGGCGGTCACCCTCAGTGGCCGCCTTGTTTATTGCCCTTTCCCCGTTCGCCTTGCTGCCGAGGCGTGGCACAGTTAATGTGGATTTGTCATGGGCGGTGGATGGGAAAGGGGAGAGTTGTCGGTCACCAACACGGGCGTTTGCTGACGGTCAGCGGCGCGCAGTTGACGGGGAGATTGGAGCGCCTTGACTTTTCAAGGGTTCCGCACCATTCTGGTTGATTACTATGAAAACGTTTATTAACGATGATTTTCTGTTGCAATCCCCAACCGCCCGCGCCCTTTATCATGATTATGCCAGGGAACAGCCGATTTTTGATTATCATTGCCATTTGTCGCCGAAAGAAATAGCGGAGAATTTGCGGTTTAAAAATCTCGCGCAGGCGTGGCTGGCTGGCGACCATTACAAGTGGCGCGGGATGCGCGCCAACGGTGTGGCGGAGAAATATTGCACGGGTGACGCGCCGGATTATGAGAAATTCATGGCTTATGCGCGGTCAATGCCGAGGATGCTGCTTAATCCGTTGTACCACTGGACGCATCTGGAATTGCTGCGCTTTTTCGGTATTGATGACATTTTGGACGGGCAATCGGCGCCGGAAATTTGGGCGAAAACCGGGGCGCTTCTGGCGCGGGATGAGTACTCGGCGCGCGGCTTGATCACGCGGAGCAAGGTCAAGGCGATTTGCACGACGGATGACCCGGTTGATGATTTGGGATGGCATCGGAAAATTCGCGCTGACGAAACTTTCAAGACACGGGTGTATCCGACCTTTCGCCCGGACAAGGCGCTGACGGTGAACTCGCCCGCCGTGTTCAACGCGTGGGTGAACCAATTGGAGAGTGCCAGCGGTTTGGAGTGCGTGAGTTTCCACGGTTTTTTGCGGGCCTTGGAACAGCGGCACCAATATTTTCACGAGCACGGCTGCCGTTTGTCCGACCAGGGTTTGAACGCCTGCCCGCGATGGTTCGCCACGGACAGCGAGGCGAGGCGTGTTTTTGACGATGTCCGCGCGGGGCGGTCACCGTCAGCGGAGGACGCGGAAAAATTCTCCGGATTTATGCTGCTGTTGTTCGGGCGGCTGGACGCGCAAAAAGGCTGGACGAAGCAACTGCACTTGGGGCCGCTGCGCAACAACAGCAGCCGGCTTTTGCGCGCTGTTGGCGCCGATGCCGGCGGTGACTCAATGGGCGATGAGCGCCAGGCCGTGGGGCTTTCGCGTTATCTGGATTTGCTGGACGCTGACGAGTCGCTGCCGAAGACCATTCTTTACAACTTGAATCCGTCCAACAATTATTTGTTCGCGACCATGGCGGGAAATTTTCAGGACGGAACGACGGCCGGAAAAATCCAGTTCGGCGGCGGCTGGTGGTTTCTTGACCAGAAGGAGGGCATGGAATGGCAAATGAGCGCGCTGGCGCACAACGGCTTGCTGTCGCGGTTTGTCGGGATGTTGACGGACTCGCGCAGTTTCTTGTCGTACACGCGGCATGAATATTTCCGCCGGATTTTATGCAACTTGATTGGCGGCGCGGCGGAACGGGGCGAGGTGCCGGACGACATTGGTTTGCTCGGCGGCATGGTCAGCGACATTTGTTTTAACAACGCCAAAAATTATTTTGGCATGGAGCTTGCCGATTAGTCTATAGTTGACGCTGATGAACACCACATATCCAGTCAGTCCGTATCAAAAAACAGGCGGCTTGGTTTATTTCGCGCGAATGCTGGACAAAATTCGTCTGCACGCGGCGGGAAAACTGGGCGCCGATTATTGGCAAAATTTAGGCGAGGGTTTTGACCTCAGTTGCGTGCAATTTTTGCATGTGGATTACAAGGAGGTGAAACAGCGCGTCGCGGCGGGCGGCGGCAACGGGGAAATTTTGCAATGGGCGTTTGAACACGGGCGCCGTCCGTGCGACGCTGAGATTGACGGTTGGAACAATTACATGGTCAAACGCGGCTGGCGCGATCAGGCCAGCGGCAAATTGCAATTTCGCATCAAGGAGGCCCGGTTGGAGCAGCATCAGCCCAGGGTGGAGACATTCTTTGATTTCATCGACGCTGACGAACAGCGCGTGCCACCCGCGAAATGGTGGCAATAATCCACGGCCAACGTGAAACCAATCTTCATTGTCGGCCCGACGGCGGCGGGCAAATCGGCGCTGGCGCTGACAGTGGCGCGGCGGTGGGGCGGGGTGATTTGCGCGGCGGACGCGTTTCAAATTTACCGGCGGATGGACATCGGCACGGGCAAACCCACAATCAGCGAGCAAGCCGCCGTGCCGCATTATTTGCTTAATCTGCGCGGGCCGCTCGACAATTTCAACGTGGCGGAGTATTTGCGCGAGGCGGAGCGGGCGCTGATGGTCATGCCGACGCAGGTTCCGCAGATTTGGGTTGGCGGCGCCGGATTGTATGTGCGGGCGTTGCGGCAGGGGCTGACCCTCGCGCCGGAGTCGGATCCGGAATTGGCGCGGACGTTTGAAGGACTGCCGCTGGCGATGTTGCGGCAGGAAATCAAAAAACTCGATCCCGCTTGGTGCGCGACGGCCGATTTGCAAAATCCGCGCCGGATTATTCGCGCGCTGACAGTGGTGAAGCAAACGGGCAGGCCGTTGTCCGAGTGGCGGCGGGAGCGCAGCGCGCCGTTGTTGGCGGACGCGGCGGGAATTTTTTTGTCACCACCGCGCGAGCGGAATCGGGAGCTGATTGCCGCGCGAGTCAGAAAAATGTGGGATGAGGGCTGGCCGGATGAGGTGAGGGGTTTGCTCACCGTCAGCGGCTGGCGGGAATCGCAATCCGCCAGGGCGCTGGGCTATTTGACCGTTGTCGATTACTTGTCCGGAAAGTTGAGCAAGGACGCTTGCCTTGAAAAAATCATTCTGCTCACCTGTCAGTATGCCAAACGGCAGGAGACTTGGTTTAAGATGGAGCCTGGTTTTACGGTGACGGGCAGTGTCGAGGATGGGTTGAAAAAATTGCTCAGAGATAACCGTTTTCCCGAAAACTGAAATATGCCGGATGAGCCGTCGATTCGACACCGAGGATGACGTGGTCTTGGAAATTAATCTGCATCAACTTCGCCGCCTCCCGTAATTGCGCGGTGAACGCGATGTCCGCCTGGCTTGGGCTGGGGTCGCCTGATGGATGGTTGTGCACCAAGATGAAATACGCGGCGTTATGCGCGATGGCCGCCCTGAAAATTTCGCGCGGATGCACCGTGGTTTCGTTCAGGATGCCGGAGCTGATTTGCTCCATGGCGATGAGCCGCAGCTTCGCCGTCAGCGTCAAAATCCGCATCGTCTCGCAAGGCAGCTGGCGCAATTCCTCGCCAAGCAGTTGCAATACATCCTCGGCGCACTCGACGGGGTGTTGGCTGGCTTGGGTTTTGGCGAGGCGGGCGCCGAGTTCAAAAGCGGCTTTGAGTTGAATCGCCTTGGTCGGTCCCAGGCCTTTGATTTTGGCCAGTTCATGTGCGGAAGCCCGGCACAGTTCGTTAAGGGAGGAATATTTGACGAACAGTTCGTCAGCGAGGGCGATGGCGGATTTTCCCTGGATGCCTGTGCGCAGCAGGATGGCCAGCAATTCGGCGGTGCGCAGACTGGCGGCGCCATGACGCCACAGGCGTTCACGCGGGCGTTCCTCGCCGGGCATTTCCATGATTTTGGGCATGGGCGGAGTTTGGCTGTTGCGCTGGTGATGACAAGTTTTCATCCGTAAACTTTGTCAGCCAAAGTAAAAGAGATTGAGCCGTGTGGCGGAGACGCTAATATTGACCGCATGATACATCCGCGAGCCATCGTGCACCCCAAGGCGAAAATCGGCGAGGGGACCGTTGTCGGCCCCGACGCTATTATTGACGAACAGGTGACCATCGGCGCCGGCTGTGAAATTCGCGCGCGCGCGCTCATCACCGGCTGGACGACCATTGGCGACAATAATCAAATCGGCTACGGCGCGGTCATTGGCGCGGAGCCGCAGGATTTGGCGTTCAAAAACGAGGAAAGCTATGTCCGCATCGGCAGCGGCAATGTCATCCGTGAATACGCCACGATTCATCGCGGCACCAAGGGCGGCACGGCGACAGTCATCGGTGATCATTGTTACTTGATGGCGAACGCGCATCTGGCGCACAACTGCCGGCTTGGCAATCACGTCATTCTCGTGAACAATGTGTTGCTCGGCGGTTATGTCGAGGTGCGTGATTACGCTTTTCTCGGCGGCGCGGTGGCGGTGCACCAGTTTGTCAGAATTGGCGAGTATGTCATGGTTAGGGGCCAGACGCGGCTGGGGTTGGATGTGCCGCCGTATTGCATGGCGGTTGCCACCAACAGCGTGCGCGGGTTGAACCGTGTCGGTTTGAAACGGCGCGGCTATGACCGTGAGCGGCGGCGGAAAATTGAACAGGCTTACGAGACTTATTTTTGGTCGGGCAAAAATCGCGCGCAGGCATTGGCGGCGTTGGACGCTGATGGTGACGTGAAATTGTTTGCCGATTTTATCCGGGAAACCAGGCGCGGGATTTGCGGCGCGTTGCGGGCGGGCGCTGATGCTGACGAATAAAGTTCGGCGTAAAAATTATGTCACTGTCAGTGTCAGACGGTTATGTGCTTATCACGGGGGCGAGCAGTGGGATTGGCGCGGGGTTTGCGCGGGAGTTTGCGCGGCGCGGATACCCGCTGATATTGACGGCGCGGCGGGAGGAGCGCTTGCGGGCGTTGCAAAAGGAGTTGACGCTCAGCGGCGGGTGCGGGGTGCAAGTTATCACGGCGGATTTGGGCGCTGACGGTGGGGCGCGGGAGATTTTTACTGAGTGTCAGCGGCGGGGCTGGCGGGTTGGCGGGCTGGTGAACAGCGCGGGATTGGGGGTGAACAAGAGTTTTCTCAAGCTGACAGAGGCGCAGGCGGGGGCGATGTTGCGGGTGAATGTGGCGGGGTTGGTGGAGCTGAAGTGGTTGTTTTTGCCGCTGATGGTGGAGGTGAGACGGGGGTTTGTGTTGAATATTGCCTCGACGGCGGGGTTTCAGCCGGTGCCGTATTTTTCAGTGTATGCCGCGACGAAAAGTTTTGTGCTGACGTTCAGCGAGGGGGTGCATGAGGAGGTGAAGCCGCGCGGGGTGTTGGTGGCGTGTTTGTGTCCGGGGCCGGTGGATACGGAGTTTCAACAGGTGGCGGGGATGAGTCCGCGGTTTTTTGCGCGGAGCCAGTCGGTGGGGGAAATTGTGGCGAAGGGGATGAGGGCGTTGGAGCGGGGGAGGGCGGTGGAGTGGAGTTCGGGGTTTCAGCGGGTGTCGTCGGCGGTGTCGGAAGTGTTGCCGAGGTTTGTCAGACGCAAGGCGGCGGCCTGGCTGATGTTGAGGTCCGGGGCGGAGTAGCGCTTGGTGGCAAATTTTTATAGACAGTCGCTGACGGTGATTTACATTTATGGGGTATGCAAATTCATATTAGTTCAAGGCATTTGAAATTGACCGGGGCGATTCAGGCTTATGTGGCGCAGAAAGTGAGTCATTTGGAGCATTTGACGGAGGATATTATCGGGGCGCACGTGGTGTTGATGCATGATGAGAACAAATCGCCGGCGCGGGCGTTTTGTGTGAAAATTCACCTTGGCGTGCCGGGGCCTGACATTCACATTGAGGAACATGGCGCGGATATGTACGCAACGGTGGATGTGGCGTCGGAGAAGCTGGCGCGGCAGTTGCGGAAGCGCAAGACGAAGACGGTTACGGCGAAGAAGCACAAGTTGCAAGTGGCGCGTGAAGTGGAGAAGCGCGGTTATCGGCGCTGAGGGTTGTTTTGACAATGAGAAGCCCGCTGATGGTCTCAGCGGGCTTTTTCGTTGAGTTCGGCGATTAGCCGTTCGATTAAGCCGCCGAAGCTGCCGTTGCTGAAGACGGCCACCACGTCGCCTCCCGCCAGCAGCGGGAGCAATCGTTCCACGATTTCATCAGCGTCAGCGGCGTGGTGCGCGGGAATGTTTTTCTTTTGCAGGTCGCTGATGATGAGGGGGACATTCAGACGGTCATTCTCAGCGAGTTGTTCGGCGCGGGCGATTGGCGTGATGAAGACGCCGTCAGCGTGGGCGAGGGCGGCGGGGAGTTCTTTTTGAAAGACGGCGCGGCGCGTGGTGTTGCTGCGCGGCTCGAACAGCGCCCAGAGACGGCGTTTGGGATAACGCTGGCGCAGGGCGCTGATGGTCTCGGTCAGCGCGGTGGGATGGTGGCCGAAGTCATCCACGATGGTGATGCCGTTGATTTCGGCGCGGACTTCCTGCCGGCGTTTAACGCCTTTGAATTGCGCCATGCTGGCGGCGATTTGTTCGTGGCTGATGCCGTAACAGTGGGCGGCGGCGATGGTCATGGCGGCGTTGTGAACATTGTGGCG
>JAITHY010000150.1 GCA_031279715.1 Verrucomicrobiales bacterium
CCCCCCCCCCCGCGCAACACCCCGTCCACCAGCCGCCGCCGCCACCAACCATCCAAACCCAGGCTAAACAACCGGTTCACACAATCATACGGCCCGGCAATCCGCCCGAACATCTCCCGCACCAACCCGGCATCACGCTCACCCATGCTCATCACCCTACCGGCAAACCGGCGCGGGACAAGGCAAATCACCATCCCCCGCTGACATCGCCCCATTCTCCCAACCGCTCCCGTTTCCTGATTGACCGGAGAAAACCATTGCCGCACATTGCCAACAGTGGCACACTCTTCACCCTATGGCCATTTTTACCTTGCAGCCGATTTTTCAACAACGCATCTGGGGCGGACAAAACTTGAAGACCCTGTTCGGACGCGATGTGCCGCCGGACCAACCCATCGGCGAATCGTGGGAACTGGTTGACCGCCCCGAGGCGCGGACACGCCTGGTGGAATCAGGCCAAACCCTGCACGAGTTGTGGGCCTCCGCTGACCGCGCAAAATTTTTCGGCACCGCCGCGCCTGACACTCCCCAATTCCCCATCCTCATCAAACTGCTCGACGCACAAGACAAACTCTCCCTCCAAGTCCACCCCCCCGCCGCTCTCGCCCCCCAATGCAACGGCGACCCCAAAACCGAAATGTGGTACTTCCTCGAAACCTCCCCCTCAGCCAAAATCTACGCCGGGCTGAAACCCGGCGTCACCCGCCCGCAGTTTGAACACGCCCTCGCCTCGCACACCGTCGCTGACTGCTTCCACGTGCTAAAAACCGCGCCCGGCGAGGCCATGTTCCTCCCCAGCGGCCGCGTCCACGCCATCGGCGCCGGCAATGTCATTCTGGAAATCCAGCAAAACTCCGACACCACCTTCCGCGTGTACGACTGGGACCGCACCGGCGCTGACGGTCAGCCCCGCGCCCTCCACGTCAGCGAGTCGCTGGCGTGCATCAACTTCGACGATTTCGCCCCGCAGTTCGCGCAACCGCACGCGGACCGAATTGTCACCTGCCAATACTTCACCGTCAACCGCCACCGCTTCGATGAACCCCGGCAAAACGGCGACCTCACCATCAGCGGCCGCGGCTTTTACTTCCTGTTCATCTCACAAGGCGCGTTCACCATCAGCGGCAAGGAATACGCGCGCGGCACCAGCCTGTTCATCACCGCCGAGCCGGGGACGCTGACCGTGGAATCACGCGCTGACCGCGGCGAACTCATCACCGTCACCTGGCCCTGAGACCCATGGCCAGCCGCCTCCAGCCCCGGTTGCAACGCCTCATCCACGGCGTTGAAGCACGCATCGGCAAGGAATGGCTCTACAAAAGCGGCTGGCTGGACGTGCACGCCACCTCCCTGGCCTTCTACCTGCTGCTGGCCATCATGCCCATGCTGATCCTCATCATGATGCTCGCCACCCACTTCAACGCCACCGGCACCGGAGAGGCCATGGAATTCATCATCGCCAACGTCATCCCCAGCGGCACGGAAATCCAGACCCACGACCTGTTGCGCAATGTGACCGTCAGCGCCCGCAGCCCCGCATGGATGCTCGTCGCCTCGCTCGCCGCCTTGTGGACCGCCAGCACCTTCATGACCCACCTGTCCGCGGCCCTCCGCCACCTCTTCGCCCCCGGCCTCAAACCGCCGCGCATGGACTGGCTCAACCGCCTGTACGCCTTCGGGCTGCTACTGGGCTGGGCCGTCATCCTGTGCATCGTCAGCCTGCTCTACCTGCTCGCGCCACTGATTGAGACCCCCCTCGGCCTCAACACTTGGGGACTGAAAACAACGCGGCAAGGACTGTCACTGCTGGCGATGTTTGGCGCATTCTGGTTCACCTTCCGCATGCTGTCCGCCGGCTACCGCCACCGCGCTGTGCTGCGCGCCGCCGCCCTTGCCACCCTGGGTTGGGTGATGTTTGGCTGGCTCTACAGCGTGTTCCTCGTGCAAATCTGGCAACACAACCCGCTCTACGGCACCCTCGGCGGTTTCATCGCCACACTGCTGTGGGCCTACTGCTCCTGCTGGGTCATCCTGCTGGCCGCCACCAGCCTGTCCGTCACCGGAAAAACCGCCGCGCGGCCCGCCAGCCCATGAAACACCTTTATGTCAGCCTATCACCAACTCGAACACCGCTCCCGTGAATGCGCGCTCATCGGCAGCGCCTGCGCGGCCCTCCATTGGGACCACCAAACCTGCCTGCCCGCAAAGGCCGCGGCCTATCGCGGCGAGCAAACAGCCTATCTTTCCGCGCTGGCGCACCAACGCTTCACTGTCAGCGAAGTCGGGCGCTGGCTCGCTGACAGCGAGGCGCGCATCGACACGCTGACTCTCACGCAACAAGCCAACCTCCGCGAATGGCGCCGCCGCCATGACCGCGCGGTAAAAATCCCGCCGCCGCTGGTGGCGGAATTCGAGCGCGCCACCACCGCCGCGTACGAGTCATGGTCAGCGGCGCGCCGCGACAGCGACTTCGCCGTGTTTCGCCCGCACCTGGAAAAAGTGATCGGGTTGCGGCTGCAAATGGCGGACTTGTGGGGCTGGGAAAAAACGCCGTACAACGCGCTGTTGAACGAATTCGAGCCGGACGCTGACAGTGACGAGTTGGGCGCGCTATTCACCACCCTGACGCCACGGCTGACGGAACTGCTCGCGCGCGGCGCGGCCGTTTACGAAACACTGCCCGACGACTTCCCCGCCGGCCCCTACCCGCTTGAGCAACAGCGAATTTTCAACCAAACCGTCGCCGCCAAATTCGGCTTCGACTTCGCCGCCGGCCGCATCGACGCCACCGCGCATCCGTTCTGCATCGGCCTCGGCCCCGACGACTGCCGCCTGACCACACGCTACACGGAGGACGACTTCACCCACTCGCTCTACAGCGTGCTGCACGAAACGGGGCACGGCCTGTACGACCAAGGCACGCCGAAGGAACATCACGGCACGCCGGCGGGCGAGGCCGTGTCACTCGGCATCCACGAATCGCAATCACGATTCTGGGAAAACCACGTCGCGCGGCATGAAAGTTTCTGGGAACACTGGCTGCCCGCCGCCGCCGGATTGTTCCCGCAACTGCGAAAAATCACGCCGCTGACCATGACCCGCCACGTCAACCGCATCCGTCGCGGCTTCATCCGCGTCGATGCCGACGAAGTGAGCTACGACCTGCACATCATTCTGCGCTTTAACGCCGAGACGCGCCTGCTGAACCGCACGCTGACGGTGAGGGAACTGCCCGAATTTTGGAACGCGGAATTCAAGCGCTTGTTCACCGTCAGCGTCCCCGACGACGCGCACGGCTGCCTGCAAGATGTGCATTGGAGCGGCGGCATGCTCGGCTATTTCCCGACCTACACCCTCGGCAACCTCAACGCCGCCCAGCTTGCCCACACCATGCGGCGCGCCATCCCCGGCATGCCGGCACAGTTGGCAGCCGGCGAGTACGGCGCAATCCTGTCATGGCTGCGCGCCAATCTTCACCGCCACGGCAGCCTCCACCGCCCCGCGACGCTGATGATGAACGCCACCGGCGAACGCACCAATCCCGCCTATCACCTGGCGCACCTGGAAAACAAAATCAAATGAGCCGCTGATTCCACGGCAAATCACAACCCCGACGGCATGTCGATGAACCGCCACGGAAGACGGTATTTTTTCGACAAATGCGCGGCCAGCGCTTTCACGCCAAACGTTTCGGTCCGGTAGTGGCCGCCGTAAAAAACATTCACGCCCAACTCATGCGCCAGCGAAAACGTCCAGTGCGCGCCCTCGCCGGTGATGAACGTGTCCACACCGTCAGCGGCGGCGCGCGCGAGTTCGTTTCCCGCCCCGCCGCTGACGATGCCGATGACGCGGCACAGCGCCGGACCGGCGGCGATGAGCTGACTGTCAGCGTCCAGCGCCTGGTTCAGGCGTTTCCGCAACTCGTCGCGGGTGACGCGGGCCTTGACGCATCGCCCGATGCAGGCGCCTTTTTCAAGGAAGAACGGCGCGCTGACGGTGAAGCCCAGCGCCTTGGCAAGCAGCACGTTGTTGCCCAGCCTGGCGTGCAAATCCAGCGGCAGGTGCGAACTGTAGATGGCGAGGTTGTGGTCCAGGCACAGTTTCAGCAATTCATAACGCCGTCCGGTGAGCGGCAGCAATGGCGACCAGGCGATGCCGTGGTGCGCCACGAGCAAATCCGCGCCGCTGACAATGGCGTGTTGCACGACCGGCAGGTTGGCGTCCACCGCGGCGGCCAGGCGCGTGACGCGGCCGTTGTTGGCGAGCTGCAAGCCATTCAGCGCGCCGGCGTAATCGCCGATGTTTTTATGGTTTAACAACAGGTCAGTGTCAGCGGCGATTTGGTTGAGCGACGCGGGCATAAGTCACCTCATCAATTCGCTGCCGGCGAGCGGTTTTGACGGGCCGCTGGCATTGGGCGGCAGCGCCACCAGCCATCCGGCTTGCTGGTAATAATTGACAATGCGATTGGCAATGAGACCCGCCACGCGCCCGGCGTCCTCATCAACAGCGTCCCGCGCGCGAACACGGTAGGATTGCCCGGCGGTCTCAAACATCAACACCCGCTGTGGCTGACCCGCAGAAAGAGCGGAGACAATCACGCAAGCCTCGGACGTGTGCGTGCCGCGCCCGCCGCCGGTGAAGGAACGCCACGCGGTTTGGTTTTCGTCAACATTGCAAAATGTCGCGTCCACCAGCCAGTAATTGCCTGACAGCGGCGGCAAATCGCGCCCAAACGGATAGCTGGCGATGCCCGCGCGGTTCAACGCTTCCAACAATTGCCGCATCGCGCTGTCGCGCAATTTTTTTTTGAACACAAGCAACTCGGCTTGCGACGCGCTGACGGTGACCCTGGACAAATCAAGCGCGAAATCGCACACATACACGGCGTCCGGTCGCCCGCTGACGGTGGCGGGCGGGCCGCTCATGGTTGGCGCGGCGCAACCCGCCGCCAACAGCGCGGCGGCAAGCGAAATGAACAGGCAAAATCGCATCAGTTTCAAAAATTAGCCGCCGGAAGTTTTGGAGTAAATTGAAATTTATCTGAAATTCACCCGCGGATGCGTTGCCAGATACTCCTTGATTTTCGCGGTGAACGGCTCGCTGAACTCCGTGAGTTTCTTTTCGCCGACACCGCTCAAGCGCGCGAATTCCTCCGCCGTCAGCGGGTAGAAACGCGCCATCTGCCGCAGCGTCACATCGCCGAAAATAATGTAGGCGGGGACTTGTTGCGCGTCGGCGATTTGGCGGCGCAGAGCGCGGAGTTGGTTGAACAATTCCTCGTCGCACTCGATTTCGCCGGTCTTCTCAGCGCGGCGCTTGGGCGCGCCGGCGGGCGCTATCAGCGGGCGCGTCAGGCGAACGGGCGCGCGGGTTTTCAACACTTCCATGCCCGCGGCGCTGACCGTCAGCGTGGCAAATTTGTCCTGCGATTGGCCAAGCAGTTTCAGCCGGATAAGTTCGCGCCCGATGGCGAGCCATTCGCCGCGGTGCAAATCTTTGCCGATGCCGTAGGTGCTCAGTTGGTCGTGGCGGCGCTGTTTGATTTTTTCATTACCGCTGCCGGTCAGGATGTCCACCGTGTGGTTCATGCCGACGCTGTAGCCGCTGGCGCGGCAGGCGCGGTACACACATGAGAGAAATTTTTGCGCGTTCACAGTGCCGTCGTACGTCTCGCGCGGCTCAAGGCAATTATCGCACGCGGCGCAGTTTTCCCCCGGCCATTGCTCGCCGAAATATTCCAGCAAATCAACGCGGCGGCAAACGGCGCTCTCGGCGTAATGTGTCATGCGCGTCAACTGGCGGCGGGCGATGTCGCGCTCCTGTTCATCAGTTTTTTCATCAATGAAGTGCCTTTGCTTCGCGACGTCGCCGGGGCTGTAGAGCAGGATGCACTCGGCGGGCAGGCCGTCACGACCGGCGCGGCCGGTCTCCTGGTAGTAGCCCTCGATGTTTTTCGGCAAGTCGTGATGAATGACAAACCGCACGTTGGGCTTGTTGATGCCCATGCCGAACGCGATTGTGGCGCAGATGACTTTGGTTTCATCGCGCAAAAATTCCTCTTGGTTGCGACTGCGAACGCCAGCGTCGAGGCCGGCGTGATACGGCTTCGCCGCGAGGCCGCGCGCTGACAGTGACTCCGCCAGCGACTCGGCGCCGCCGCGGCTGGCGCAATAAACAATGCCGCTGTCGTCGGGATGTTTTTTTAAAAAGTCGAGGATTTGCCGCAACGGTTTTTCCTTGGCCTTGACGCGGTAGGTGAGATTGGGGCGGTTGAACGAGGCGACGAAACACGCGGGTTCGCGCAACGTGAGATGCCGGACAATGTCCTCGCGCACACGCTCCGTGGCGGTCGCCGTCAGCGCCATCATTGGCGCGCCGGGAATGAACTCGCGAAGCCGCGCGAGCTGGCGGTACTCGGGACGAAAATCGTGACCCCACTCGCTGATGCAATGCGCCTCGTCAATGGCGATGAGCGACACGTTCCACGCGCGCAAATTTTCCTCCCAATGGTCGAGCATCAGGCGCTCCGGCGCGACGTAGAGCAATTTGTAATCGCCGCGATGCAACCCCGCGAGCCGCGCGCGCCTCTCGTCCGCTGACAGTGAGGAGTTGAGAAACGTGGCGCGGACGCCCGCGACGGTCAGCGCGTCCACCTGGTCTTTCATCAACGCGATGAGCGGCGAGACGACCAGCGTCAGCCCCGGTTTGAGCAGCGCGGGAAGTTGGAAGCAGAGCGATTTGCCACCGCCCGTGGGCAGCAGCGCGAACACATCGCGCCCCGCAAGCGCCGTCTCCATGATTTCACGTTGCAATGGGCGAAACTGGTCGTAGCCGAAAGTGTTTTTGAGCGCGGCGGTTAATGCGGACATGGAGAGAAAATCTAGCCGCTGACACCGCCAAAAATCAACCGCAAATCAAGGCGCGACAAATCACATTGGCAAAAGCCCCGCAAGCCAAAAATGTTCGCGCCGAAGTTTGGACAAAATGGCGCGGGCCGCGCCGACAAACAAGCCGGCGCGAAATTGGGGAAGCCTCATGGTCAGCGGGTTCCATCATTTCAATTTTCCAAACAGCCGCCACGCCCAAAAACCGAGGCCGCTGACCATCAGCAGGACGAGGATTTGCAGCGCGCGCGCCGGCAGGCCGCCGTTGGCGGCGCCGGCAAAAAAGTTTTTCCGGTGGCTGGCGGTCGCTTCGCCGAGTTGCCACGCGGGGGCGGCGGCGAGTTGCTCACTGTCAGCGGGCAGGATGTCTTGCAAATCGTAGCGCGGCGCCCGCGCACTGTCGGAGCCAAAGCAGAGACGGTAGCTTTTTCCGGCTTCGGGAATGAAATACAAGTTCCGGCGAATGTAATAGCCCGTCGCACCGCTGATGGTCAGCGGCGCGTTGTCGCCGTTGAAAATCCACAGGACGGGCCGGCGGTGCCGCTGACCGTCAAGGTCGAGCGTGGTTTTGGGTTTTGACTTGTTGGGCAAACGGTGGATGGCGCCCTCGGTCACCGGATGCTCCCCGCCGCCGTTTTGGTCGCGGGCGGACAGCAGGACGCGGCGGTAAAAATACGGCGTGGCGATGTCCAGCTCCACTTTCACCAGCGGCAGGTCGTCCGGCTGCCACGTGTAATAAGTGTCGGCGACGTGGCTGAACGTCAGCGGCGCAGAGTCAAGGACGCGCGCCTCGCCCGGCTTGATGTCGTAATGCAACACGTACGGCGTTTCCTTGTCCGTGTCGTCGTACAGGCGCAGATCGGGCTGGCCGGGTTGCGTGGCGCGCAGCACGCTGACGCTCAGCGGCACTCTGACCGGCGAACCCCCATCAACAGCGACGCCAGTCAATGGCGCTTCATGGCGGAACAGGGACGGCTCCACCGCCCGCGCGCTGACGCTCAGCGCAATCAGCAGGATGCTCAACTTTGTTTTCATTTTTACTCCTCGTTTTTGTCACTTGTTTCATCGTCCGGCAGCAGCGCGTCGCGGTAGCGGTAATACAAGAACGACGCGCCGGTCAGCAAAATGCCGAGCACGAGGAACGAAACAATGCGGAACGGCTTGTCCACGCCCGCCATGTCGAACAGAAACACCTTCAGCGTGGTCAGCGCGAACAGCGCGATGGCGGTGAGCCGCGCGGCGGCGGATTTTTTCACAAAACCGGTGACCATCAGCGCGATGGAATACAGCGCCCACAGCACCGAGAGCGCCGCCGTCCGCGCGCCGCCGCTGAAGAACGAGCCAACCTCGACGTTGAGCGCGAAGAACAGCGTCGCGCCGGACAACACGTAAAACAACGCGCCGGCGTCGGCATGCCGCGTCCGCAACATCCGCGCCGCCGCGAACAACGCCGCCAGCGCGACGCTGACGGTCACGAGCCGGCTGACCAGCAGCGACGTGCAAGGCTCGATGCGAAACTCCAGCCAGTCAAAACCGAACAATGCCGCGTAATCGTGGCCTATCAATTTGCCGAGCACGCCGACCATCAGCAACACCGACGTCCAGCGCAGGCCGTTGTGACTGAGCCTCAGCGCCGCCCACAACATCGCCGCACCCTCCGCCATCCAGAAAATAATAATCCAAAATCCACTGAATAATATCGGCACGGTGACGGTCAAAAACAGCAGCGCCAGCGCCAGTGGCAACACCAGCCCGCCGCGGTTGGCGGGATTGCGGCGGTGCAGTTGCCACGCCAGCAAGAGGAACACGCCCGCGTAGAGCGCGCTGGCGAGGGCGGCGGCGGGCAGGTCGGTGTGCTGTTTAATCATGCCATAGACGAAGCCAAACGCGATGAAGCTGTTGACGGCGCTGATGGTGAAATCGCCCGCGCCGGAGCCGCGCTCGTTTTTGAAATAAAATAAAAACGGCGCGATGGCATAAACGAGGAAAAAAATATTGGCGTAAACCAGCGCCGGCCAGAACAGCGCGTCGGCGTAATACTCGAAATGCCAGCCCGTGAAAATCGCCCACGTGAACACGAAACCGAGCCAGTTGAGCAAGCGCCAGCCTTTGTGCCACGCCAGCCACGCGACGCCGCCGCCGAGGATGGCGAGGTAGGAAAACAGAACGTGGTAATTGTTCTCGCCGGAGCCGAGCAAAACCGGCGCGAGAAACCCGCCGAGGATGCCGACGACGGCGAGCCATTTGTTATCGCAAGCCAGCGACAAAATTCCCGCGAACGCCGTGACGACCACCATCAGCAGGAACGCGGCGGGCTGCGAGATTAAATGAAAGAGCGCGAATCCCGCGTAAGTGGCGGCGTACAACACCGCCACGCCGCCGCCGATGAGTGTCAGCCCGAAGCCGTCGAATTTTTTGCGGCGGAACAATTCGCCGAGGCCGAACAGGACAAAGCCCGCGAGGTAAGACAGCGCAACGCGCCCGGCGGGGCCGATGAGATTGCCGTCGAAGATGGTTTTCAAAAACAGCGCGACCGCGATGACCACGCACATCACCCCGGTCACCAGCATCCAGCGCATCCCGATGCTGACCTCGGAGAGCGGCCCTTTGCCCTTCGCTGACAGCGAGGCTGCCGCCACCGGCGTTTCCGCGACCGCCAGCGGCGGGATTTTTTCCCCCGCCGGCAACGGCGGTGGCGCGCTGGCCGTCACCGATTTTTTCACCGTCAGCGCGGCTGTTAAATTCGTCTCCGTTTGGGCAATGCTGTCGCGCAATTCATCCAACGTTTGATTGACCGACTCCCGCGTTTGCGTCACCCGCCGGCGTAAATTTTCCAGCGCCGCGAACGGTTGCAGATTAAGCCCGCATTGCCGGCAAATTGCATTGTAACCATTTTCCGTCGAACAGGTCGGACATTTCATAGGTTGTCATTGTTAGCGACCCGCGGGGCTTGCACAATTGAATTCGCGAATAATTATTAAAATTAATGGGAATAACTTATTCACCGGCGGTCATGGATGGCGGCGCGGTTGTTCGCAAACTATTCACAGCGCGGGCCGGTGGCGCCGAAGGTTTGGCTTTTCACTGTCAGCGGGCGGTCTAAATTTGCCGTCCCATGATTGCCGCCAATCCCGCTGACTATGGTCTCGCCAAACCGCGCAAGCCGTTTGAGATTTCGTTCAACATCGAGTCGCTGCCCGCCATCCACAGCCCGGAGGCTGAACGCGCGGTGCTCGGCGCGATGCTCTCGGAGCCGGAGCAGGTGATTGACCTGGCGGAAGAGTCGCTGACGGCGGAGGACTTTTTCCAGCCCGCGCACCAAACTCTGTTTCGCGCGCTGTCCGACATGCGCGCGCGCGGCGTGGCCATTGATCCGTCCACGCTGTTGTTGTACCTTGAGGACCGCAAGCTCGGCGACGCGGTCGGCGGGGTGCAGTTGCTGGGGGAATTGTCCGCCGCCATCGTCAGCGTGCTCACCGCGCCAAGCCACATTCAGGCGGTGCGGCAAAAAAGCATCCTGCGTCATTTGCAGGAGGCGTGCGCGAAAATCGTGTACGATTCGCAGGAGCGCCAGCACGAGCTGGAGCAAGTCCTGGACGAGGCGGAAAAGATGGTTTTTGAAATCACCGACCGCGGCGTGGCCAATTCCATGGTCAGCTCCAAGGAGGTGGTGTACAAGACCATCGAAATCATTGAGCGCACGATGAAAATGAAAGGACGTTACGACGGCCTCGCCACCGGTTTCAACGAACTTGACAAACTCACCACCGGTTTCAAGCCTGGTGAAATGATTGTCATCGCCGCGCGCCCAGGCGTTGGCAAAACCGCGCTGGCGCTGTCCATGGCGAAGAATTTTATCAAGGAACGCTACGACGAAAAACAGGAGCGCTTCGTCAAACCCGGTTATCCCGTCGCGTTTTTCAGCCTTGAAATGACGGCGGAGCAACTGATGCTGCGCCTGCTTGCGTCTCTGGCGGACGTGCGCTTGCAAAGCATCCGCGATGGCAAGCTCAACCAGTATGAACTTGACAAGCTGATGCTGATTGCCGAGGACACCGCCGAAATGCCGCTGTTCATCGACGAGTCAAGTTTGCTGTCCATCAACCAACTGCGCGCCAAGGCCCGCCGCATGAAAAAACTGCACGACATTCAAATCATCATCATTGATTACTTGCAGTTGCTCACCTCCAGCAGCGAGAAGGCAAAGGACAACCGGCAGGTCGAGGTCGCCGAAATCTCGCGCGGCATCAAGGCGCTGGCGAAGGAGTTGAAAGTGCCGATTATCGTGCTCGCGCAGCTCAACCGCAAGCCTGAGGAAGGCAACCAGGAGCCGGCGTTGCACCACCTGCGCGAGTCCGGCTCCATCGAGCAGGACGCTGACGTTGTGCTCCTCCTCAGCCGCACATTTGAGAAAGAGGAAGGCGACAGCAGCCGCGGCATCAAGGCGACGCTGAACATCGCCAAGCAACGCAACGGCACCACCGACAAGCTGCACCTCCGCTTCATCGGCGAATACACCCGCTACGAGGACGAACCGCGCGAAACGGCTTAAAACCAGTTCTTCTTCTTAATCCACAGCCACATCAGCACCATGCTGATGATGGTCAGCGCTATCATCAGCCAGTACGCCCACGGAAAATCCAGCTCCGGCATAAACCGAAAATTCATCCCGTACCAGCCGCCGATGATGATGGGCGGCAGCGTAATCGCCGTCAGCGCCGTCAACACCTTGATGCCCTCGCTTGATTGGTACGAAGTTTTGTTAATATACACGTCCAGCGACCCCAGCAGCCGCTCGTTCAGCGAGGACGCCGCCTGCTCGATTTGGTTCAAGTCATCATGCAAGTCGCGGTAATACGGAATCAAAATCGGACGGATGAATTTGTTCTCCCCGCGCGACAGCCGGTACACCACCTCCCGCTGCGGGCGCACAATCTGCCGCAACGCGCTCAAATCCTTGCGGAAACCCAGCATCTCCCGCATCACCTCCTTCGCGCCAAGCTTGCGCTCCTGGGCCACGTCATCGTCCAGCAACAAATCCTCCAAATCGTCCAGCTCGCGCCCAAGCTCGGAAATCACCGGCTTGTAATAATCCGTCAGCAAATCCAGCAGCGTGTGCGCCAGCCGGTCGGGACCGCGGGCGATTGGCGCCACGCCCTTCCCGCCGCACCGCTCCATCGCCGCGCGAATGGGCCGCAATTCCTGCCGATGATACGTCACCAAAAACTCCTTCCCGATGAACAAATTCAACTCGTGCGTGTGAAATTTTTCATCCTTGTGAAAATCCACCGCGTGCATCACCAAAAAACTGTAGTCGTCGTAATCCTCCAATTTCGGAATGGGGCTGACCGTGACGCAATCCTCGATGGACAGCGGGTGAAACTGAAACAACGTCTCCAGCACCGCCCTGGTCTCCTCCTCCGTCGGCTGGTCGAGGTCAACCCAGATAATCAGCCCCTTGTCAAACCGCACCAGCCGCAACGCGTCGAGGTCCAGATTTTCCGCCGCCAATTTTCCCTCGCTAAAGACAAACGACCGAATCATAAGATGCCAACGATAACGCAAATCTCAAATCGCAAAAGTGAAAACTTGCCGCTGACGGTCAACGGCGACCCCGCGCGCCATGCCGCCGGGAGTCGCAAAGCCCGGCGCGAAATTGTTTCAACCGGCCAGCGCCCGGCCCGCCAGCCAGCCGGTGGTCCAGGCGTTTTGAAAATTGAAGCCGCCGGTGAGTCCGTCAACATCAAGAATTTCCCCGGCGAAATACAAATTGGGGCGGAGCTTGCTTTGCATCGTGCGAAAATCGACCTCGCGCGTCGGGATTCCGCCGCAGGTGACCATTTCCTCCCTGCCCGCGCTTTTGCCGGTGACGGGAAATTGGCTCGCGGTCAGCGCGCGCGCCAAAGCGGTTTCCTCGAATTTTCGGAGATCGTGCCAGTGACGGTCAGCGGGAATTTCCGCGCCCCGCGCCAGCCACTCCCAGAGGCGCCGGGGAATGTTAAATTGCGGATCGTTGCAAAGCCGGCGTTGGCCGGCTCGCCGGCGCTTGGCGGTGAATTGTTGCCCGACATCGCGCCCGCCGGTCCAATCAACGCTGACGGTGAAACGATAATTTTCCCCGGCGAACAATCGCGCGCCCCACGCGGACAATTTCAAAATCGCGGGGCCGCTTAAGCCCTCGTGGGTGATGAGCAGCGCGCCGCTTTGTTGCAAACCCGCGGCGCTGACGGTGACATTTTGCGCCGTTACGCCGGCGAGATTTTTCAACCGTTCATCCCTGACGCGAAAACTGAACAGCGACGGCACGGGCGCTGATGATGAGTGCCCCAGCGACTCCGCCAGCCGCGCGCCGCCGGCGTTGCGGGCGCCGCCGCACGCCAGCAGCAAACGGCTGGCAACGAGACACTCACCATCAGCGAGCGTCAGGGCGAAACGCCCGTCCGGTTGTCGCGCCACGGCGCTGACGGCGGCATTCAGACGGACGCTGACGTTCAGACGCCGCGCCTCGCGGGTGAGGCAGTCCACGATGCTTTGCGCGCTGTTGCTGACGGGGAAGACACGACCGTCAGCCTCGGTTTTGAGCGGGACGCCTCGTGATTCAAACCAGGCCATGGTGTCGCGCGGCTGGAATTTGTGAAACGCGCCGAGCAGTTCCCTTTTCCCGCGCGGGTAAAATTTCACCAACTCGCGCGGCACAAAACAGGCGTGAGTCACGTTGCACCGCCCGCCGCCGCTGATGCTCACCTTGCGCAACACCTGATTGGCGGACTCCATGATGGTGACGGGCAGCGCGGGGCTGGCGTCCTTCACCGTCAGCCCCGCGAAAAATCCTGCCGCCCCGCCGCCGACGATAATGAGATGAGGTGTTGAGACCACAATGTTTATTAGCCACAAAACCATGGGAGGGATATCACAATTTTTTTCAAAAAAAATCTTGACGTTGCGCTGAGGGTCGCGTAATTTCATCGTCATTGCGGCCAAAAGCCTGTTGTCAATGTTGGTAAAAATTTTGGAAAATTCAGCCACGTTGGCAAGAAAGGCAAAGCCCGCAAGCCGCTGACAATGATGGACATGAGTCACAACATAATGGCATCGCGCTCACGCGCTCACGCGCTCACGCGCTCACGCGCTCACGCGCTCACGCGCTCACGCGCTCACGCGCTCACGGCTTAACCTTTGGTCTTTTTTTTCGGGCGGAGCTGTGTCCTGGCATAAACGTCCCCGATATGGAACGCG
>JAITHY010000134.1 GCA_031279715.1 Verrucomicrobiales bacterium
GTGCGCGATGCAATGGCTGTAAGCGAGTATCAGCGAGGTGCCGGAGTAGCTGTCAGCCTCGTTGAGCGCCTTGACGGTTTGCGTGTCTTTGGCGCCGAAGGCGACGCGGGCGATGTAGACATTGCCGTAGCTCATGGCGAGCAAGCCGATGTCTTTCTTGGTTTGCGCCTTGCCGCTGACGGCGAACTTCGCCACCGCGCCGAGCGGGGTGGATTTGGACGACTGTCCGCCGGTGTTGGAATAAACCTCGGTGTCAAGAACGATGATGTTGATGTTCTTGCCGAGCGACAGCACGTGATCGAGTCCGCCGTAGCCGATGTCGTAGGCCCAACCATCGCCGCCGACAATCCAGACGCTCTTTTTGACGAGATAGTCAGCGATGAGGTTCAGTTCCGCCGCGTCGGGTGTGGTGAGGTGGATGAGTTTTTCGCGCAAGGCGGCGACCCGCTGACGTTGAGCGGCAATGCTCGCCTCGCTGCTTTGATGCGTGGAGAGCAGGTCGGTGACCAATTGCTCGCCGACGCTGGCGGCGAGGGCGGTCAGCAGGTAGCGGGCGCGCTCGGTTTTTTGGTCAACACCAAGGCGCAGGCCAAGGCCGAATTCGGCGTTGTCCTCAAACAGCGAATTTGCCCACGCGGGGCCGCGACCGTCAGCGTTCTTGGCGTAAGGCGTGACAGGCAGGTTGCCGCCGTAAATGGACGAGCAGCCTGTGGCATTGGCGATGAGGGCGCGGTCGCCGTAGAGTTGGCTGATGAGTTTGATGTAGGGTGTTTCACCGCAGCCGGCGCATGCGCCGGAGAACTCGAACAGCGGTTCGAGGAATTGCGAGTCTTTGACCAGGTCGGTTTTGAGTTTTGTGCGGTCGGGCAGGGGTAGCTTAAGGTAGTAATCCCAGTTGATGCGTTCGTTGGCGAGGATGGGTTCCTGGTACGCCATCATCAGCGCGTGGCGTTTGGGGTCTTGCTTGTCTTTGCCCGGGCAGACGGCGACGCACAGGCCGCAACCGGTGCAGTCTTCCGGCGCGACTTGGATGGTGAACAGGCAGCCGGGGTTTTCTCGTGATTTGAATGGTGTGGACTTGAATGTCAGCGGCGCGTCTTTGAGAGCGTCAGCGGGATAGAATTTGCCGCGAATGGCCGAGTGCGGGCAGCCAAACACGCATTTGTTGCACTGGATGCACAGCGACATATCCCAAACGGGGATGGTTTGGGAAAGATTGCGTTTTTCCCAACGCGCGGTGTCAGTGGGCCACACGCCGTCCACGGGGAAGGCGCTGACGGGGAGCAGGTCGCCCTTTCCTTCCATCATCAGCGCGGTGACCCGGTGCATGAATTCCGGCGCTTCCCTGGCGATGACCGACGGGCGGTTGTGGGTGGCGGTGATTTGCCCGGGCAGGATGACTTCGTGCAGGTTGGCGAGGGTTTCGTCCACCGCCTTCCAGTTTTTCTCAACGACAGCCTGACCTTTGCGGAGGTAAGTTTTCTCGATGGATTTTTTGATTTGCGCGATGGCTTCCTCGCGCGGCAGGACGCCGCTGATGGCGAAGAAGCATGTTTGCATGATGGTGTTGGTGCGGCTGCCCATGCCTGTTTCGCGGGCGACGCGATAGGCGTCGATGGCGTATACGCGCAGCTTTTTCTCCAAGATGTCCGACTGCAATTCGAACGGGAGGTGTGCCCAGATTTTTTCCGCGGGGAAGGGGCTGTTTAGCAGCAGTGTTGCGCCCTTGGCGGCGTAGGAGGTGAAGTCGCACTTTTCGACAAACTGCCATTGATGGACGCCGACGAAGTTCGCCTGTTTGATGAGGTACGGTGATTTGATGCGCCGGGGACCGAAGCGCAGGTGAGAAATGGTCATCGCACCGGATTTTTTTGAGTCATAAACAAAATAGGCTTGTGGTTTGAACTCAGTTTCGTCGCCGATGATTTTGATGGTGTTTTTGTTTGCGCCGACAGTGCCGTCGGAGCCGAGACCAAAGAATACGGCGCGCTTGGTGTCGCTGGGTTCGATGTCGAAGTCATCGTCCACCGTCAGCGAGGTTCCGGTCACATCGTCGATGATTCCCACGGTAAAGTGGCGGCGTGGCTCGGGTTTGCGCAATTCCTCGTAAATCGCCTTGACCATCGCCGGAGTGAATTCCTTTGAGCCGATGCCATAGCGCCCGCCGAAGACTTGCGCTGACGGTGCTCCTTTCGCCTCGTGCAGAGCCGTGACGACATCCTGGTACAATGGTTCGCCCGCTGACCCTGGTTCCTTGGTGCGGTCAAGGACGGCGATTTTCTTCACCGTCAGCGGCAGCGCCTTAACGAAGGCGTCCACATCGAACGGGCGGAACAGGCGCGCTTGCAACACGCCGAATTTGCCACCGTCAGCGTTCAAATGGTTGACCGTGTCGATGATGGTTTCACCGCCGGATCCGAGGATGACGATGACTTGCTCAGCGTCAGCGGCGCCGCTGTAGTCGAACAAATGATATTGGCGCCCTGTGACCTTGGCGAAGTTGTCCATGATTTTTTGCACCGCCGCCGGTGTGTTCAGGTAAAATTTGTTCGCCGCCTCGCGCGTTTGGAAATACACGTCGGGGTTTTGCGTCGTGCCGCGAATGGTCGGACGGTCGGGTGTCAGTGCGTTTTTGTAAAAATTGGTTAGCAAATTCACGTCAATCAAGCCGCGCAACGCATCGTCAGTGAGATAGTCAATCTGGTTGATTTCGTGCGAAGTGCGGAAACCGTCGAAGAAATGAAGAAACGGCACGCGTGTCTGCAACGTTGCCAGGTGCGCAATTGACGCCATGTCCTGCGCCTCCTGAACGTTGGCGGAATTCAACATCGCAAACCCTGTCTGGCGCACTGACATTACGTCCGAGTGATCGCCGAAGATGGAGAGCGAATTGGTCGCCAGCGCCCGCGCTGTGACGTGCAGCACGAAGGGTGAAAGTTCGCCGGCGATTTTATACATTGCCGGAATCATCAGCAACAGCCCTTGCGACGCCGTGAATGTCGTTGCCAGCGTTCCCGCTTGCAAAATCCCATGAATCGCGCCCGCCACGCCCGCCTCCGACTGCATTTCAACCACGGCGGGAGTATTGCCCCACAGATTTTTTTTGCCTTTCACCGACCATTCGTCGGAAGATTCGCCCATCGGCGTTGAAGGGGTGATGGGATAAATGGCAATGGCTTCGCTCAGTCGGTAAGCGACTGACGCGGCGGCTTCATTGCCGTCAACGGTGATAGCAGTAGATTTCATAAAGGATAAATGCTATGCTGACAGTCACCCTTCGTCAAACAAGAAAACTGTTTGCAGGCGCAAAAGGTCATGGTAAAGTGAGAATGCATTGGGCACCCGTAGCTCAGTTGGATAGAGTACAAGTTTCCGGAACTTGGTGTCGCAGGTTCGAATCCTGCCGGGTGCGTTTGTTATTCCAGAACTGCTGGAATCGGCCGCAGTCTTTTTGTGTTATCTCAAATCAAACGCCGGGCGCGCTCCGCCAGAGAGCTGTCTTCAGGATTTTTCAGCGTGACGCCGCTGCCGTCGGCGGCGGTGATGTCCTCCTGACGAAAATTCAATGGAATCCAACTTCCAGAAACGTGCCCGAGGCCGGACTCGAACCGGCACGTTGGTTTCCCAACTCAGGATTTTAAGTCCTGTGTGTCTGCCATTTCACCACTCGGGCAAATGCGCGGGATATTAAACAGGGTGGACGGGCAATAGGAAAGGGAAAAATGCGTGGGTTAAGTTTGATCTGGAGCTGGCGGGGGGATGAGTTCGGAGGCGGGCTTTTGCACGTTGACGGGGGCGAGATGTTTTTCCTTTTCCGCGGCCCGCATGAAAACGGCCTGGGCGCGGATGCGTTCGCCGCCATCGTCAGCGGGGCGCGCGTCGCTGAGACCGTCGGGTTGCAAGTGGCGCGCCTTGGTGTTGTCCTGCCAGTAAGCGGGGATGATGTTTTGAATGATGTGCTGTTTGATTTTGCCGCACTCCACGGGGAAGACCACCTCCACGCGGCGGTGCAAATTGCGTGGCATCCAATCGGCGCTGCCAAGGTAAAGTTCATCGTCAGCGTTGTTGTGGAAATGGAAGATGCGGCTGTGCTCAAGGAACTGGTCCACAATGCTGCGCACTTCAATGTTCTCGCTGACGTTGGGCAGTCCCGGTTTCAAACAACAAATTCCGCGCACCAACAGCCGCGCCTTCACACCCGCGCGGGAGGCGTCATAGAGCGCGGCGATAATTTCAGGGTCGACCAGCGCGTTCATCTTGGCGAAAATAAACGCGGGACGGCCACTGTCAGCGTGCGCGGTTTCGCGGTGGATTTTTTCAAGAAAGCGGTCATCCATGTCAAATGGCGCGACCAGCAGTTTTTTCCCGCTTGTATATTCCGACATCCCCGTCAGCGCGTTGAATAAAGCCGCCACCTCGCCGGTGATTTCCGGCCTCGTCGTCAGCAAGCCGAGGTCCGTGTACAACCGCGCCGTGCGGGGATGATAATTCCCCGTGCCGAGATGCGCATAATGCCGGATGCCGTCCACATCCCGGCGCGCGATGAACAGCAGCTTGCAATGCGTCTTCAATCCCACCAGCCCGTACACCACGTGAATCCCCGCATCCTCCATGCGCCGCGCCCACGCGATGTTGTTCGCCTCGTCAAAGCGCGCCTTGATCTCCACCATGACCGTCACTTGTTTTCCGTTGTTGGCGGCGTGGATGAGCGCCTTGATGAGCGGCGAATCCCCGCTCGTGCGATACAGCGTCATCTTAATTGCCAGCACCGACGGGTCAACCGCGGATGTCTCGACAAACTCCACGATGGATGAAAAATTGTGGTACGGATGATGCAGCAACACATCCTGATGTCGCAGCACCTCGAAAATGTCCGCGTCCCCCTGCAACGGCGCGGCAATGGCGGGACTGAACGCCTTGAACCGCAGCGCCGGCTTGGCGCTGATTTCCGTCACCGGCATCAGCCGCAGAAAATTAATCGGCTCGCAAACCGGATAAAGGTCATCCTTGCCGAGTTTGAGCTTCTCCAGCAAAAACTGCCGAACCAACTCCGGACATTGGTTGGAAATTTCCAGCCGCACCGCGTTGCCGCGATTCCGTTTCCGCAATTCCTCCTCAATGGTGCGCAACAGATTCGACGCCTCTTCATCGTCAATGTACAGGTCGCTGTTGCGCGTAATGCGGAAAGCGTAAGCGCCATGCACCGTCAAGCCTGGAAACAGTTTGTCCGCGTGTGTGCTGATGAGCTTGCTCAAGTAAACAAAATGATATTCCCCGTCGGGATTGTCCGGCAGGGCAATGAGCCGGCTCAACACCCGCGGCACCTGCACGATTCCGTACCGCGCTTCGTCCGCCTTTTCGAGAATGACGATAATATTCAAACTCTTGTTCAATAACTGAGGAAACGGATGGCTTGGGTCAATCGCCAGTGGCGTCAACACCGGATGGCACTCCTTGACAAAATATTCCTCCAGCCACCGCTGACGCTCAGCCGGCAAACTGGCGATGTCGTGAAACCAAATCCCGTTCCGCTCCAACTCCGGCTTCAGCGTCTCCAGCCACAACTCATCCTGCCCGCCAATTATCTCCCGCACCCGCTGGTGAATACGGTTGAAAGTCTCCTGCGCGCCAAGCTCGTCCGGGCCGGGGTCGTTGGAATTGCTCTCGATAAGTTGTTTGATGCCCGCCACGCGAATCTCAAAAAATTCGTCGAGATTGGAGCTGGTGATGCACAAAAACTTCACCCGTTCCAGCAGCGGATTGCGCGGATCCTTGGCTTCCGCCAGCACGCGGGAATTGAATTGCAGCCAACTCAACTCACGGTTGGTGAAGTGTTCGGGCAGGTAAGTGGTGTCTGTCTGCACAAGAAACAAGATAGCGCACCAGTCGCGGAAAAGAAATCAATTAAGCGCGGCGTCATGTTACAAGTTGGTGGCGAACAAACACTCCGCCGCGATTTTAGATTGTCGATGACGGCCCGGGCGTGTTGAATAGTCGGCATGTCATGGCGGTTCAAAAGCGAGGAAAGTTCACTGCTGGTGGTGGACATGCAGGAAAAATTGCTGCCGGTGATGAGCGGGGTGGAAACGGTGTTGCATAACACCCATGTGCTCATCCGGGCGCTGGCGCAATTCCGCCGCCCGATTGTGTTCACGGAGCAATATCCGCGGGGGCTGGGGCGGACAGTGCCGGGATTGTTGGAAAATCTGGAGCAGGTTTCGGCGACGATTGTGGAAAAGACGCGTTTCAGCGCGGCGCACGCGGTGGCGGGGTTCAGGTCGAGGGTGCTCATCGTCAGCGGGATTGAGGCCCATATTTGTGTGCGGCAGACGGCGCT
Organism: Verrucomicrobiales bacterium; assembly: GCA_031279715.1. GTDB lineage: Bacteria > Verrucomicrobiota > Verrucomicrobiia > Methylacidiphilales > JAAUTS01 > JAIRPN01. The sequence continues at coordinate 6,338 of JAITHY010000134.1, forward strand.
GGATTTGCTGGAGCAGGGGAAGATCGTGGTGGTGGTCGCCGACGCGACCGCCTCGCGACGCGAGGAGCACAAGCGGATCGCGCTGGAGGAATTGCGGAGCCGGGGCGTACTCATCGTCAGCGTGGAGTCGTTGTTGTTCGACTGGCTGGAGGATTCGCGGCATCCGCTGTTCAAGACTATCGCGCAACTTATCAAATAAAAAATCATGGAAACGTTGCAGACTGTTGAATTGAAAATGCGCGAGGCTGGATTGCGTCCGGCGGCGATACGGTCGTTTCGGCGGAATAATTTGTCGCTCGTGTCGGGGGAGACGGGGCTGATT
>JAITHY010000002.1 GCA_031279715.1 Verrucomicrobiales bacterium
TTACGAAAAACTCATCTTCGACGGCGCCAAGCACAGTTCCATCGCCAGCTTCAGCAAAGACGTGTATGAACTGACGCTGACCGTCAACGGCTTCAGCAAACCCTACGCCATGACCGGCTGGCGGCTCGGCTACGTCGCCGCGCCCAAAAACGTGGCGAAGGCGATTGACTCGCTGCAAAGCCACTCCACCTCCAACCCGACCTCCTTCGCCCAAAAAGGCGCGCTCGCCGCGTACAAAGGGCCGCAGGATTGCGTCAAGGAAATGGTCGCGGAATACGCCAAACGCCGCGCCCGCGTGCTGGAATTGCTCGACGACATCCCGCAAATCAACTACGTCAAACCGAACGGCGCGTTCTACGTGCTGCTCGACATCAGCGGCACCGGCCTGCAATCGGTGGAATTCTCCGAACGCCTGCTGGAAGAGCAAAAAGTCGCGGTCGTCCCCGGCGTGGCCTTTGGTGATGACAACACCGTGCGCATCTCCTACGCCACCAACCTCGACAACATTGAGGCCGCCATTGCGCGCATTAAAAAATTCGTCAGCTAACCAAACTGCGAAATTTTTATTCGAGGTGACTGCCAGCGTCCAATCGCCGGATTGCCGCTGTCAGCCGCTGATGGCGCCCAGAATGAAGGACCCTGCCAGCACAGCCAGCACCACGGCGGTGATGAGCATGTAAATCCTGTCCCGTTCCAACCAGAACAACACAAGCGAAGCCGCCACCCGCAGCACGGGCGTGGCGATGAGCAGCGCCAGCCCCGCCGTCAGCACGCCCACTGACAGTGAGTCGGCGCCGGCAATAAAACACCACCCGCTGCCGGTGACCATCAGCGCCACGCTCATCCACACGCCAAGACACAAAACGTTGCTGATGACAGGCTCCGGTTTCATCGCCATCCTTTCCAACACATTTGCGCCGCCGTCAGCGCCAGGATTATCACGAAAATAATCCTGATAACGTTGCCGTGAATTCGGTTCATCATCCGCGCCCCGGTCTTCGCGCCGAACAACACACCCAGCGCGACAGGCGCCGCCACGGCCAGCCGAACATCGCCGCGCATGAAATACACCGCCGCGCCCGCCGCCGCCGTGACACCGATCATAAAGTTGCTCGTCGCCGTGCACGCCTTGACGGGAATACCCATGAGCAAATTCATCACCGGCACCTTCAACACCCCGCCACCGATGCCCAGCAACCCGCTCGCCACCCCCGCCAACCCGCTGACGGTGAACCCCCAGCCGAGCCGCGTGACGCGGTAGGCCACCTCGCGTTGAGCCGCCTGGTCGTAGTATGCGCCGTGCACCTTCAACCGGTCCGCCAGCGGCGACGGCGGCAGGTCACGGTCAGCGGCGCGTTTGTTGCGCGACATATTCCAGGCCGTGTACGCCATCAGCCCTCCGAACAACACAAACAGCGCCCGCGCGCTCACCCACGCCGCCAGCAACGCCCCGCCCAGCGCGCCAGTCACCGTCGCCACTTCCAGCAGCATCCCCAGCCGCATATTGGCGACGCGGTCCCGCACATACGTCGAGGCCGCGCCGGTCGAAGTCGCCACCACCGCGACGATGGATGCCGCGATCGCCTGCTTAATTTCCACCCCGAACAACAGCGTCAGCGCCGGCACGACAACAATCCCGCCCCCGACGCCGGCCAATGAGCCGAGCAATCCGGCCGCATAGGAGATGAGCAAAATCAAGGTGAATGTCAGCGGTGAATCCATCGGCACTTGCTCCATGGGTATCCACAACATCCGTTTATCCGCGGATTTGTCCGTTGCCCCGTCCGATGTATTTGTAACTCGTCAACTCTTCCAGCGCCATCGGACCGCGGGCGTGCAGTTTGTCGGTGCTGATGCCGATTTCCGCGCCGAAACCAAATTCACCGCCGTCGTTGAAGCGCGTCGAGGCGTTCCAGAACACCGCCGACGAATCCACGCGGCGGAGAAATTCCCGCGCGGCGGACTCGCTGTTGGTGACAATCGTGTCCGTGTGGTGCGAGCCGTGTTTTTCAATGTGGTCAATCGCGGCGGACAAACCGTCCACCACGCTGACGGCGAGGATTAAATCAAGGTACTCCGTTTCCCAATCGGCCGGCTCTGGCAATTGCTCGCCCAACGACTCACTGGCGGCGGCGTCGCCGAGCACCCTGACTTTTTGCGCGCGCAACGACTTCACCATCAGCGGCAGGAATTGCCGCGCGACGGCTTTGTCCACCAGCAGCGTCTCCGCCGCGTTGCACACGCCGGGGCGCTGGCACTTGGCGTTGATGATGATGCGTTCCGCCATGCCGAAGTCAGCGTCAGCGTGGACGTACACGTGGCAAATGCCGTTGTAATGCTTGAGCACGGGCATCCGCGCGTGCTCCACCACCGTCTCCACCAAGCCGTGGCCGCCGCGCGGGATGAGCAGGTCGATGTATCGGTCCATGCCGCACAAAATCGGGATTGCCTCGCGGTCCGTGACCGGCACGAGGCTCACCACCTCCCTGGGAAAACCGGCGCTGACAGCGGCCTGCCCGATGACGTCCACCAGCGCCCGGTTGCTGTGAATGGCCTCCTTGCCACCGCGCAGAATGGCCGCGTTGCCCGTCTTCAGGCACAACACCGAGGCGTCGATGGTCACGTTCGGGCGTGACTCGTAAATGAGGCCAATCACGCCAATGGGCACGCGCACCTTTTGCAAGCGCAAGCCATTGGGCCGCGTCCAATCCTTGAGCACACGGTCAGCGTCAGCCAGCGGATCCGCCAGCGCCGCCACCTCGCGCACTCCCCTCGTCAGCGCCGCAAGGCGCCGGGGATTTAATTCCAAACGGTCCAGCAGCGCCGCTGACAGTCCGGCCTGGCGCCCCCGCGCCAAATCCTCGCCGTTGGCGGCGGTAATCGCGGCTTGCTCCCGCTCCAGCAAATCCGCCAGCGTCAGCAGCAGCCGGTTCCGCTCCGCCGTTCCGCTGACGGCGAGCAGCCGCGCGGCATCACGGGCGGCGGGACCGAGCGCCTCAATTTGCGTTTTCAAATCAGCCATGTTGGTTGACGTTACACGCGCCGCCGCCAATTCCAAGCAACAAAACCGCCCGCCTTTTTTCCCCGCTGAGGGTGACGGGCGCGCGGCCGGATTTTTTCATTGCCCTGACCGCTGTTGTTCTGCTAATTTTTCAAGCTCATCAAGGAGCAAGCAAAATTGTGGCAGGCGATACATTGGAAGTAGAGGGCAAAATCAAGTCGGTGATGAAGGGCACCACCTTTCGGGTGGAACTGAACAACGGGCATGAGGTGCTCGCGCATATTTCCGGCAAGATGCGGAAAAATTTCATCCGTTTGAACATCGGCGACAAGGTGAAGATGGAGATGAGTCCCTACGATTTGACCAAGGGGCGCATCATTTTCCGCGCCCGCGAGCAAAATCCCAACGCCACGCCGGGGTCGCAAGTCCGTCGTCCGCAGCGCCGGCATTGATGCTTTTCCGTGTCTTCTCACCATCAGCGTGGCAATTGGGGTTCACGGCTGGGGTTTATTCTCGCGGCGTCAGGGTCAGCGGTGGGGCTGGGCGCGATTTGGAAATTTCCTTATGTCACGGGCCGCAACGGGGGAGGCGCCTTTCTGCTGGCTTACCTGGGCAGTGTTTTCATCATTGGCGTCGCGCTGTTGCTGGCGGAGCTGGTCATCGGGCGCGCGGCAAACAGGTCGGCAACCTCGGCGTTTCGGGCGCTGGCGGTGAACAGCAAATTCTGGCCGTGGATCGGGCGTGTCAGCGTGCTGTGCGTGTTCATTATTTATTGCTACTATTGCGTGGTCGGCGGGTGGACGCTGGCGTATTTTTTTCACACGGTCAGCGGGGATTTAACCGCCGGCGATTCGGCGGCGCTGACGGTCATCTTTTCCAACTTCGTCGCGAACCCTTGGTCCGCGCTGGGGTACACGGCGTTGTATTCCGCGCTGACCGCCGCCATTGTGCTGGGCGGGGTGGAGAAGGGGATTGAACGATTGAGCAAGGTGCTGATG
>JAITHY010000200.1 GCA_031279715.1 Verrucomicrobiales bacterium
CGCGCACGCCGGCCTTGTTAAGCGACTCCAACATCCGCCCGGTTGCCTCCGCCTCACGCGCCGTCTCCCCACCCCACGTCACCCGCGGCGCGCGACCACGCAGCCCGTTGACGGCGAGAAACTGCCGGAACAACTGCGTGCGGAACGTCTCCGCCAACACCATACTGTCAAACTGCTTGAAATCCCCACGCACCGCCTCCTGGCCATTCGCCACGCCGGAGCCGAGGCCCGTGGGCTGCGCGGTCGCCGACAGCGTTTGACCTAAAATCAGCTTCGACTTTTCGAGTTGGCACGTATTGAAAAACTTCTCGTAGGCGGCAGAACCGTCGCTCGCCACCGCCTGCACCAACTCAACCTCAGTCTCCTTGGATATGACCACACCAAACAACCGCGCGGCGTTGGAAAACGCCCGCTCCAAAATCACGCGGCTCGCGTCGTCATTTTGGTCGTATTTGCCTTTCAAGAAGGGCGCGCCGAACCGCTCCAAAAACCGCGCCCACCAGTCGCGGTCCATCGTCGAGAACAACCACCAGAACAGTAGCGACCGCAACGGCCCGCCCCAGTTGTCCGGTGCCGTCAGCAGGTTGCCACGGTGGATGATATACCGCTCCTTGTCCGGTGGTGCCATCGTCGCCATCCGCGCGCCGGTCACCGGGTCGGCGTCGCAAATTTGCAGGCTCCCCTGCGAATAATCCAACAACTCATACGGCACGCTCACCAACTCGCGCAACTCAAAGCGCAGCCCACCCGTGCTCGCCGGCGCGAACACCTTCTCCATCACCGACGCCGGATAAAGCGCCGAGTCCATCAACGCACCAAGCAACTCGGTTTTTTTGTCAATGCCATCCAACATCAGCGTCACCGCCCGCGCCGCCGCCACATCATCCGCGTTGGCTTTGTCAAACGGCTGCACGGAAATCGGGTCGCCGAGCACTGCCATCTTGCGCTTGGCAAACTCGGTCTGGATATGGCTGTCACTGAGAATTACATCGCGGTAAAGCGCAAACAGCCGCCGCGGGTCGCCGCCCGCCGCTGACGATGACATCGTCCTGCTGGCGCGGCTGGCGTTGGCGTTGTTGCGGCGCGCGGAACGTCTTGAGCGCAAGGTCGCCGCCCTGCAAGACGCCCGCCTGGCCGCCGAGACCCTCCCGCAGGGCGCCTTCGAGGAGGCAAACCAATGAACCTCGCCACTGCCCACCCCCGCGCCGCGCTCCTGACCAAACGTCAGCGCGTGACACTGGCCACACTGGCGCGCCGGTGTTTTGTGGTGCTGGCAAAATACGGTAACGCTGACGGTGACTTCCACGCATGGCGGCGCATCACCGAGGCGCAACACCGCCACTACTTACCGCTATACGCGCATTTTTCTTGCCTCATGGGACGGCCCGGCGTTGCCGCTAAAAAAGTCTTGCAAGCCGAGACCGCCAGCCGCGCCTATGCGCTGGCGAAACTCAGCCGCGAATGCCAGGCGGCGAGGGTGACGCTGGCATATCCGCGCGCCATCGCCCGCAAAAAATACCGGACCGGCGACCTGGAGGCGCTGACCGGCCAGCAACTTTGGCGCCTGACCTACTGCGTGCGGCGGCTCGCCAAAAAGGCCGCCGCCATGCAGCGCGGCGGCATCAAGGGCGGTGACGCGCTGGCGGCCGTCATTGGCGCAACCCTCGCCAAGGCGCAAATGCGCGGCGGGCGGGCAAGGGGAAAAATATGAAACCGATTGACTATCGCAACGCCTCTTGGGAACAAATCCGCGACTTGGTTGACGGCCAGCGTCACCTGGTGTACGAGGCCTGGCTGCGCCACGGACCCGGCACCACGCGGGCAGTCGCCGCCCGCGCCGGCATAGACTTGCTGTCGTTTCGCCCGCGCTCCACGGAACTCTACCAACTCGGCTTGCTGGAGTTGGCGGGGCCGGAACACCAGACCGCCAGCGGAAAAGCTCACGAGGGCGTCTATTTCGCGGTGGCAGAGGCGCGCGCCATGCGCGCCTTTCTGGAAAAACAACGTGAGGCCCGCACAGGCCAACTCAATCTACTATGAACCCCAAGATAAAAATGATAACGGACGGCGGCGAAGTCGAAATCGCCCCCAGCATTAAAGTTGAATCCCTGCCGCGCGGCGTGGTGCCGCGTTATGGCATCACGCAGTTGATGCGCGAGACGGACGGGCGTTACCTGCCCGTGCTGTGCTTGTTGGAGGGCAACATCCGGCTGACCGTGGACATCGGCAAACGTTTGGGCGTGGACATTAGCTACCAGACTATCCACCGCCTCATCCTCGGTGGCTTTGTGGAGGGGCGCTATCTCGCCCCCAATACCTGCCTGCTGAACTTGGGATCATTCTGGCGGCACTACCAAGCGACGCTGGACCCGGAGTTTTGGACACCGGCAAATTTGGCACGCTACCGCGAGGGCTGCCGCGCCTACGCCGCCCGCTCACGCCTGGGACTGCAAAAAGGAGGGAAAAATGACGCTGACTAAAACCGCGCTAAAATCGTTTTTAAGCGTTTATGGGGTATCAGCCTACCACCCCGCCAATAAAAACGCATTTGCCGCGCGCCGCGATACCTTGGCTGCGGTTTTAACCAGACTATGTGCCAGCGTTTTTAAGCCGAAAGAAATAAAACCATGAAACAAAACAAAAAGTCTGTGCTTGACGTGTGTTGTGGCGGTAAATGTTTTTACTTTGATAAAGCGCATGCTGACGTGGTGTTTGCGGACGTGCGGCACGAGACGGTGGACTTGTATAAAGGCCGAACGCTCACCATCAAGCCGGATGTTGTCGCTGACTTTCGCGCACTGCCGTTTTCCGATGGCGAGTTTCACGTCGTTGTCTTCGATCCCCCGCATCTCCGGCGTGCCGGTCGGAATGGTTGGCAGGCCAAGCGTTACGGGGTGTTAAACGACAAGTGGCAGGAATTGCTGCGCCAGGGCTTTGTCGAGTGTTTTCGCGTATTAGCCGCTAACGGCGTGCTGATTTTCAAGTGGAATGAGACAGACATCCCGATTTCACGCGTTCTTGAATTGACCCCGTATCCGCCGTTGCTCGGCAACCGCTGTGGCAAACAGAGCAAAACCCATTGGGTAATTTTTTATAAATCAAAAAAACTAAAGCCATGAACCCACAAAAAGTTTTCGCCCCCCACAACACGACTAATGGCACCGCCAACCCCGCGCCGGGCAACATCGTCCGGCGCGGGGCCTTGGCCGTTAAAAATCACGTGTTCATGTTTAATTCGATATTTTCCATCCCCATTTTAAGTGGCACCAAGCAACAAACTATCAGGCCCGTAAGGAAACGGCTGCCGACTGTTGGGGAGGGGTTTGAGGCTCGCGTTTGGCTGGGCACGCCCTATCGCTCGGAGCAGCGGCGACTGCTGACCTCAGTGATTACCAGCGTCATGCTCGCGGTGTATCACCTGCACGACGGCGTGGTGGTGGTTGACGGCCAGAGTGTGAGCGTGGCCGCGCTAGCATCGGCGGATGGCTTTACCGGCCCCGACGCTATGACTGAGTGGTTCCGCCGCGGTTATGGCCACCGCACCCAAACATTGGAGGTGATGATTGTGTGCTGGGCCGCGCCCGCCTCAAACCAAACCGAGAACTGTTTATGACAAACCTGATTAAAACTTTGATGGCCATGCGTGCGGACTTTGACGAGATGTCCACCACTGCCGCTCTACCCGAAACCCGTGCCCAATTCGCCAGCTACGCCGACACGCTGGCCAGTGCCGAGCGCGTGCTGATCCACGTGGACAATGCCCGCCCGCTGATGGTCGGTGACATCACCGTCCCGCGCCCGGCAAAAATCATCTACGCCGACGAGCTTGACAAATTGAGTCGGAAAGTTTTCAGTTCTCAGTGTTCAACACCACCACTGACGCTGAACCCAAAAAAACTGAACACTGAAAACTGAGAACTGAAAACTTTTTTATGCCCGACTTCATCTTTGAGCCAACGCCAAACAAAGAAGCTATCGCGTTCCTGCGCGACAAGCCCGTCGTCACGCAAAAAGTTTTCAAGGAATTATTGCCCGAACTGAAAGCCCGCGCCTTCACCATCGCCGGCGTGGAGTGCGCCAACACCGTGCAGCGCGTCCGCGACACCCTCTCTGACCTGCCTGCCGGCGGCGACTGGAACATCTTAAAAAAGCAAATCGCTTCTGACCTCGGCCCGTGGTTCGTGGACCAGGCCGCTGACGCTGATGAACAAGAAAAACAATACGCCGCCGCCGAGGCTCGCGCCCAGCTATTGCTGCGCGTCCACGGCAGTCAGGCTTATGCGGCGACGCAATACCGCGTGGACGAACGCCATCAGGACGCCTTCCCCTACCGCATGTACATATCCAGCAACAGCAAGGAGCGCCGCCCTGAGCATCAGGCGTTGGTTGGCGTCTGCCTGCCGGTGGATGACCCGTTCTGGGCTGACCATCTGCCGCCCTGGGATTGGGGTTGCAACTGCCAGTCCACCGTGATCAGCCGCGAGGATTACGAGGCGATCCAGGCGGATGACGCCGACCGGCCGGCGGGTGAGAAGCTCGCGCTGGAGGGCGAGGATTTGGCGCGGCTGCACGCGGGCGAGTTGCGGCGCGGCAACCACGTCCTTGACGTGCGTTCGCCGGAACAGCGCGGCGTGAAAAACGCCTACCGCTTCGACCCGCATGACCTCACACTAACCGCCGACCAACTCAAGGGGCGTTATGACGCGCAGACCTGGCAGCAGTTTGAAAATTGGAGCCAGCAGGTGGACGTGGACGGCACGCCGCTGTACGACTGGATCAACGGCAGCGCCATCCGCAACCAAGTCGCCGCCGCGCGGCTGCCCGGAGTCGGCAGCGTGATGGATTACATTATCACCGGCAAGCTCGGCCATCTGGCGGGTGACTTGCGGCAGGGCATTGCCCTGCTTGACCAAGTGCCGCAGCCTGAAATCAGTGCGCCGGTGGTGGTGCAATCGCCGCGCAACATGCCTGCTGACCGCAACGGCCAGTGGCATCACACCGCAGGGCGGCATCACATTGAAGTGTCACCGTCAGCGCCGTTCCGCTTGGAAACATTGATGCACGAGTGGGCACATGTTGTGGATTACGAGGTTGGTGCCAGCAAAAATGCCGCGTTGTTGCGGGTGTTGCGTGACAACGATAGTTACCGTCAGCTTGCCAAACTATACAAAAACAGCGCCTACCACCAAAAACGGGAGGAATTGTTCGCGCGGGCATACACACAATATGTTGCCCACAAAACACAAAATGAGAATTTGCTGGCGTCCATTGATATTCTTGCACGTCGACGGCCGGGCATTTTTTGGACGGAAGCGGAGTTTGAAAAAATAGTCCCCCTCATTCAGGAGACAATAAAATGAAAACCATCTGGGAAATTCTTGACAAGTATTTAGATAAAAAAATTACTCGTGAAGAGGCTTTGAAAG
>JAITHY010000048.1 GCA_031279715.1 Verrucomicrobiales bacterium
GTTCAGCGACTTGGCGGTTCCAGGGTTGCTGCTTAATCCATCAAAAACAACCACGAGGTATTCATGAAAATCAAAATGATTGGTATTGCGTTGGCGTCACTGTTAGCGGCGGCCTGGCCGCTGTCAGCGGCGAATGTTAACTATAGCGGCCCGTCGACGGCGACGGACGCTGATTTTGACACGGCAGTCAACTGGTCGTCGGGCACGGCACCGACCATCAACAGTGGCACGGAGAATGACGTTTATTATTTCAATCAAGCCGGGGCGACGCTGACGCTGAGCGGTTCGCACGCGGATTTTTCCAATTTTTACGTCAGCGGAGCGACAACGGTCACGGTGAACGACGGCGCGCAGATTCGTTTGAGCAAGGATGGGATCGTCGTTGGCGGCGAGTTGCAAATCAACGGCAACAACAGCACGCTTATCCAGAATGGCGGCACCATCAGCGTTGGCAGTTTTAATTTGGGTTGGAATTCGACGAGTTATTACGTGATGAACGGCGGCTTGCTTGACAACACGGGCGGCGGGCGCGTTCAGTCCGGCGGTGGCACCTCAATATTCACGCAAACCGGCGGCACAGTGCGGTTTGTTGGCGATTTGAATTTCAATGTGGACAGCGGCAATCCGTCGTATTACAACCAGTCCGGAGGTTTGTTTCAGGCCAACAATATCAATTTGGCTCTTAACGGCAAACGCGATTCAATGGGTGGCACTTGGCAGCTCACCGGCAGCGGCACGGTGAACGTGCTCAGCACCTTGCGCATCGGCGCCAACACGGGCGATGTGCGGCACAGTGCGTTTATTCAATCCGGGACGACATTGCTGACCGTGAGCAATTTGCAAATCGGGCAGGGATCCGGTTTTATGACGGACGCCACCAGCGGCACCCGCCCCACCGCCAGCATGGGCACTTACAGCATCAGCGAGAGCGGGACCGCGGTGGTGGGCAATACGATAGAGCTTGGGCGGTATGGGGCGACGGGTTTTGCGAGCATCAGCGGCGGGGTGATCACGGGCAGCGCCAATGTGGTTTTGGGCGGTGGGTACAATAGTTTCACCGGGGTGATTGACAGCGGGACGAACCGTTATTACACGCGCTCGGCCGGTTATGTGACGCAGACGGGGGGTACATTTGCGGTGAATTCCAAGAACAACGACCTCCTGTTCACTCTGAGCAACAACGGCGGGGATAGTGCATACGATTTGTCTGGCGGCGCGCTGACGTTGAGTTCGACTGGCAATGCTTACCTGCGTTTGGGGGACGGGGTTTACACGGCGTTGGAAACGGGGATGCCGCTGTGGGTGAACACCAGCGGGAGTGATTATGCGCTGATTTCCAGCGGCACGTATTTTGCGGCATCTGCCGGGCGTTTTGTACAAAGCGGGGGAACGGTGAGCGTCAGCGCCGCCACCAACGCGGATCTTCAAATTGGCTACAACGGCGGCAAGGGTTCCTATGAATTGTCCGGTGGTGAGTTGACGGCGAAAAGATTAATTCTGGCCTCTGGCGCCAGCGGCGCGGGCAATGGGGCGGTGAGTGCCAGCGGCAGTTTCAACATCAGCGGCGGGTTGCTGACGTTGGGCAGCGCTGAGGTGGCCAATTATACAAACGGTATTGCGGAAGATCCGCAGCGTGTGGTGGGTCGTTTTGTGCAAAGCGGGGGAACGGTGAGCATCAGCGGCGGGGTGCAGGTTGGGTTGCATGGCGGTGACGGAGTTTGGGAGATGAACGGCGGGGAGCTGACGGTGGGCGGGCAGTTGATTGTGGGCATGCATGGCACGGCTGGGCAGGAGGCCAAGGGCATATTACCTGTGAGCGCCTTCACGGTCAGCGGGGGGACGGCGTCGCTTCAGCAGGTTAATGTTGGTTATTATAATGAGAATAGCACGGCCTCGGTGCGCGGGGTCTTCACGGTCAGCGGCGATGCGGAAGTGAGCGCGGGTGCCATTATCATCACCAACCAGGATCTGACGCAAGGACAGGTGAACTTGGAGGGAGGGCGGCTTAGTGTGAATAATTTGTATGCGGCCAACAATGTGAACATCGCCGGGGTATTGTTCAACGGCGGTACGCTGGCGGCGCGTCAGAATGAGGCGAATTTTCTGACCAACTTTGTCGCCGGGGCTGTAGTCACCGGCAGCGGAGGGGGAACGTTTGACAATGGGGGTTTTGCCATTCTCGCGCACGCGGGCGTCAGCGGCAGCGGCGGGCTGACGTTCACGGGCAGCGGACAGACGACGTTGCTTGGGTTGCAGACGTACACGGGTGACACGGTGGTGTCTGGCAACGGCACGCTGATTGTGGTCAGCGGCATTGCCAGCGAAAAGATTGTGGTGAGCGCCGGGGCGACGCTGAACGTGAGCAATGTGGCCGGCGGGCTGGTGCTGAACGGGCAGGAACTTGGGGGCGCGGGGACGCTCATTGGCAAAGTGGTGTTTGAGGGCGGCTCGATGATAAGCGCGGGCGGAGGGGGCTTGGGCGCGCTGACGCTGAGCGGAGGCATGTCCGCGGAGGCGGGAGTGGCGTTACATTTTAATCTTGGCGAGGGGGAGAACAGCCAGCTGAGATTGACCGGCGGGACGTTTGATTACATTGGAGCGGCCGACGGACTCACGGTAAATTTTGACGCCTTGAGCGCGCTGAGCGCCGGGGTTCACACCTTCATGCTGATTGACGCCGGGGCCGCGGCGCTGACGCTGGGCAATTTTCAACTGGGTGCTTACGACACCTCGGTCTACGACAACGTCATGCTCAGTCTCAACGGCAACCAATTGATGCTGACCTTCAGCGTTATTCCCGAGCCCTCAACCTGGATGCTGCTCACCCTCAGCGCCTCCCTCCTGGCCCTGGCCGCGCGGCGGCGGCGTTGATTGGCAGGCCGGTCAACACAGTAAAATTTTTCTAAAATTTTACTTGATGGCCACCATTAGCGGGGTATTATTTAAACTCATTGCGCCATATATTGTGTGGCGCAACTTGAAAAGTGCCGTCAATCACGGTTGGCGGAGAATAGGGAAATGGGTGAAAAGCCCATGCGGTTGCGCCGCTGTAACGGGGGACGAAAGCCTGTGGAGCCACTTTTCGCGTCGGGCAAACTGACGCGCGAGGGAAGGCGGGGCGAGTAGGTGGAACCCGAAGCCAGAAGACCTGCTTTTCATGACCGGCGCCGTGGTTGGAATCGCGGCACTGTTCGCCAAAAACAGCGGTTAACATTGGGCCTGACCTTGGCGCTGGCTCGAAGAAAAATAGTATTATGTCTGAGATTGTTTCGACCGTCGCGTCCGCTGGCGCTCAACCCGCCGCTGACGCTCAACTGGATTTAATCAACCCGAACAAATTGGCGCGCCCGACGTTTCTTGTCACGAAGCGCGACGGCTCGGTGATGCCATTTGAGGAACAGCGCATCCTCCTCGCCATCGCCAAGGCGGGACACGCAACGGGCGAGTTTGCCATTGACCGCGCGCAGGCGCTGACGTCGTGCGTGCTGGCGCAACTTTATCTTGGGAAGGGCGCGGAGTTTTCCGTTGAGGACATTCAGGACGCGGTGGAGTTGAACTTGATGCAGGCGGGGCATTTCAAAACGGCGCGCGCGTACATTCGTTACCGCGAGCAGCACCGTCAGTTGCGCGAGGAGAAAAAAACGTTCGTGGATGTCGCCGCGTCCATTGAGGAGTATATTGACAAACTCGACTGGCGCGTGAATGCCAACGCCAACCAGGGATATTCGCTCGGCGGCATGATTCTCAACGGCTCCGGTAAAATCACCGCCAATTACTGGCTCAGTCACGTGTACCCGCCGGAAGTCGGCGCGGCGCATCGCGGAGGTGATTTTCATATTCACGACCTGGACATGTTGTCGGGCTACTGCGCGGGCTGGTCGTTGCGGACGTTGTTGCACGACGGGTTCAACGGCGTAGCCAACAAAATCGAGGCCGCGCCGCCGAAGCGTCTTCGCACCGCGCTGGGACAGATGGTGAATTTTCTCGGCACCCTGCAAAACGAATGGGCGGGCGCGCAGGCGTTCAGTTCGGTGGACACGTATCTTGCGCCGTTCGTGCGTCTGGAGGGGCTGGACTTTGCGCAGGTCAAGCAATCCATGCAGGAGTTTATTTTCAACCTTAACGTCCCGTCGCGCTGGGGCACGCAAACGCCGTTCACCAACCTGACCTTCGACTGGACTTGTCCGGAGGATTTGAAAACGCAAGTGCCCATTGTCGGCGGCAGGGAAGTAAAGTTCACCTACGGAGACTTGCAGGAGGAGATGAACCTCATCAACCGCGCTTACATTGAAGTGATGATGGCGGGCGACGCCAAGGGGCGCGTCTTCACCTTTCCCATCCCGACTTACAACATCACGCGCGAGTTTGACTGGGAGCACCCGAACACTGAGTTGCTTTTTGAGATGACCGCCAAGTACGGACTGCCGTATTTTCAAAACTTCATTAACAGCGACTTGCGTCCGCAAGACATTCGCTCCATGTGCTGCCGTTTGCAACTGGATTTGCGCGAATTGCTCAAGCGCGGCAACGGCTTGTTCGGCTCGGCGGAGCAAACCGGCTCCATCGGTGTCGTCACCATCAACAGCGCCCGCCTTGGCTACGTGTACGCTGACAGTGAGTCGGCGCTGCTCGCGCGCCTTGACGAGTTGCTGAGACTCGCCAAGACCAGCCTTGAACTCAAGCGCAAGTTTGTGCAACGACTCGCTGACAAGGGCTTGTTCCCCTTCACCAAGCGTTACCTGCCCTCGTTGCGCAACCACTTCTCCACCATCGGCGTCAACGGCTTGAACGAATGCGTCCGCAATTTTTACGCTGACAATGAGGACATCAGCGGCGAGCGGGGGCGCGCCCTCGCCCTCCGCATCCTGCGCCACATCCGCGAGCGCATGACGGAATTTCAACAGGAGACCGGACATCTCTACAACTTGGAGGCATCCCCCGCCGAGGGCGCGACGTACCGGTTCGCGCGCGAAGACCAGAAGCGTTACGCCGGAATCCTGCAAGCCGGCACCGCCGAGCACCCGTACTACACGAACTCCTCGCAACTTCCCGTTAATTTTAGCAGCGACCCGTTTGATGTTTTGGAGCACCAGGAGGAATTTCAGCAACAATACACCGGCGGCACCGTGCTGCATCTCTACATGGGCGAGCGCATTTCCAGTTCGCGCAATTGCAAGATGCTCGTGAAAAACGTGCTCACCCGCTTCCGTCTGCCGTACATCACCATCTCGCCGACGTTCTCCATCTGTCCCACGCATGGTTACATTGCCGGTGAACACAAACTTTGTCCAAAGTGCGACGCCGGGTTGAAAGTGCAATCGTGCGAAGTGTGGACGCGCGTGATGGGTTACCACCGTCCCGTTGACCAATTCAACGCCGGCAAGCGCAGCGAATACGCCGAGCGGCAAACATTCATCGAACCCGCCCACTGTGAGCAATGATTTCCCAGTCGCCAGCGTCACGCCGTTCACGACGATAGATTATCCCGGCCACCTCGCCGCGATAATCTTCTCGCAAGGTTGTCCGTTGCGCT
>JAITHY010000061.1 GCA_031279715.1 Verrucomicrobiales bacterium
TTTTCAAAATAAAATCCACTGATGACGAATCACGAGAAATCAGCGCTGTTGGCGGACTCGAGGCGGGTGTTGCGGTTGAACGTCCGTGAGCCGCTGACCATGACGCCGATTTTGAAGGGCGGCTCCGACCGCGAATTTTTCCGCCTGACCGGCGGCGGGGCGTCGTGGATTGTCGTGCGTTACGGGCTGGAGCGGGAGGAGAACGCGCTGTTCGCCGACATCGCGGCGTTCCTGAACAGCGGCGGCGTGCCGGTGCCGGACATCATCCGCCACGACGCCGCCAATCGCGTGTTGTGGATGCAGGACCTCGGCGCGACGGATTTGTACGCGGCGTCCGCCGACGGTCACGCGCCCGACCTCGCGTTATACGAGCTGACCATCAGCGCCGCCGCCACGCTGCACCGGCGCGGCTGGGACGCGGCGCGGCGCGCGGGGCTGCGGCTGATGCCCGGCTTTGACGAAACGTTGTATGCGTGGGAGCGGAATTATTTTTACGACGAATTTCTCAGCGCCGTCCGCCGGATCCCGCTGACGGTCAGAGAGCGCGGAAAAATCGAGGCGGAGTTGTCACCGTCAGCGGCGCGGTTGGCGCGGCGGGCGGATGATTTGGTGCACCGCGATTTCCAGTCGCAAAACATCATCATCAGCGGCGGGCGGCCGTTCTTCATTGATTTTCAGGGGCTGCGGCGCGGGACGCGGCATTATGATTTGGCGTCGCTGCTGTTCGACCCTTACATGAATTTCAGCGCCGCTGACCGTGAGCGGCTCATCAACTTCGCCTTTCGCGCCGGCGCTGACGGTCAAAGCGAGACGCAATTTCGCCACGACCTGCTTTGCGCCGCTATTCAGCGCCTGATGCAAGCTCTCGGCGCCTACGGCTTGCTTGGTATCAAAAAAGGCCGGGTGGAATTTTTGTGCCACATCCCGCGCGCGGTGGCGAATTTACGCGAAGTTCTCACCGTCAGCGGCGTTTCTCCCTCCCTGCTGAAAATTATCCGCTGACCAACAGCGCCGCGTCACGGTCAGCGACACCGGATGATTCCTACCACTTGATGATGCAAAGATAATTCTGCGAGGTCGCCGCCGCCTCCTCCACCGTCAGCCAGCGCTCCGCCGCCCAGTTGCCCCACGAGTCGCTGATGGCGAGTTCGCCTGTCTTCGCGTTGTAACCGACAATCATCCGCACATGCCCGCGGTTGCGGTCGCGGAGGCTCGCGCCCTTGTATTCCTTTTTGACCGGCTTCAATTCGGCGCCGTAAGCGTCCCAATCCGTCACCTTCAGCCGCTCCTCCGCGCGCTTGCTGATGTTTTTTTCCATGCTGTCGTTCACATAACACGCCCACATCAGCGGCAATCCCTTGTCCACATACCTGGCGATGTTGCGCGTGTCCAGGCCGCTGTCCACCGCCTGTATTTTGCAACCGTAGCGCCGCACATACAAGTCAATGTTGGCGGTCAATTCGTCAATGTAAGTGCCGCCGCCCGCGCCGGTGTTCCCCGCCATCGCCAGCAAATACATGTCGGCGGGAATTTCCAGATAACGCAAATATCGCTCCCACGTCGCCGGCACGCAATATCCTTTCGGCCCCTGGTCCACCATTGGAATTTGGCTGACCGTCACGTCGCCGTTGTCACGCCTGGCCACGCGGTTCTGCAACAACTCGCGCAATCCGCCGACCCGCGCCGCGCGCCCGAAGTTATCCGCCACGTCCTTGCGCACAATCCGCACCGCCACGTACTCGTCCTTTGGCGACGCCAGCAAAATCGCGTGCTCGCGCCAGTCCCAGCGCGCCACGCTCTCCCGCGTCTCCGGTGTCTCGCCGAATGTCTGCCGCCTCAAGTCGCCCAGTGTGACCGTCAGCGCCTCCTCAATCGTCCGCGCGTCCGCCTTGACCGCGTCCTTGAAATCACGAATGGCGGCGGCGCGTTTTTTGTCATCACCCTTTTTATCCACGCCCTCGAAATCGCCTTTGTTGGCAAACACCATTGACAGCGAGTCCGGCTTGCCATCACGCGCATACATCACCAGCGAATACGGGCGCGCGCCCAGTACCCGCGCGTCACTGTCAGCGTACAGGCGGTAACTGCTCTGCGTGTCCGTCAGCGATTCCCGCGGCCAATGCAGGCGTTTCGCCACTGCCGCCGCGTCGTCCTGCCACAACTCGCCGTCAGCGAACAATTCCAGCCCGAAGGTTTGGTTTAACTTGTCAATCAATTCCGCGTCACCGTCCGTCTCGGCGGCGGTTAGTGTGCCGACCATCAACATCAGCGAGCAGCAAGCGCCGGCCCGCGTCAGCGAAAAAAATCCACTCATGTTCCCCAAAGTAGGTATTCCGAAAAGAAATGTCAACCGGACCGGTTCAGGCTGATCTTTTGATTCCCAGCCAAACAACGGCAACCGCCGCGCCGCATAACATCAGCATCAGCGCCGAGGGTTCGGGGACGGCTTGGTATTGCAACAGCAAATTGTTGCCGCTGACGCTGAGGGAAACCTGCCCGGCGTCCAAACCGCTGACAGAGATGTCGTTCGCGGTGATGGACAGCGGGCCGCCATTTTCGGTAATCAAGGTCCAGGTGTGGTCGATTCCCAAGTCCAGCCCGCCCGCCAACAATTGGAAAACGGTGCCCGCGCTGATGCTGACGTTGTCGCCGATGATAAAATTGTCGCCGCCATTGCCCAGGACGAATTCCAAAACCGCCCCGGCATCGGTGCTGAGTCCGGCGGAAAAATTAACGCCGCGGTCAACCGTCAGTACCGCGCCGCTGACAATGGACGTCGCCAGGCCGACCGCGCCGCTGAGGGTGAGGGCGCCTTCCTCCACGGTCAGCGTGCCGTTGTCGGCGGGGAGGCTTTCGATAGTCAGCCGCCCGCCGCCGATTTTTCGCAAGTCGCCGCCGCTGCCATTGATGGCGCCGCTGAAAGTGGCGTTGAGATTGTTGGTGTCAATGACGGAGGAGGCGGCATTTTGCAGCGTGGCCGTGACTGTGGTGACGAGGTCGCTGCCGATGACCCTCAGCGTGCCGCCGCCGAGGTTGAAGGCGTAGGCGGACGAATTATTGTTGTAACGCGCTTGCAAGCTGTCACCGCCGATTTCCAGCGCGCCGCCGTGCAGGTTGTACGTGCCGCCGGTGCTGGCGGAGAGGTATAGGGCGGAATTACTGTCAACGCGCACCACGCCGCCGCTCTGGGTGAAGGTGGCGGAGGAGGCGTCGGTTTTTTGGTTGTTACCCAGAATGAGCTTGCCGCCGTTTTGCACCTGAAAGACGCCGCCGCTGACATTGACCTCGCCCTGGCTGGCCGCCCGCCCCGCCGCTGAGCGTCCGATGACGTGCAAGCCCTCGTCCAGGATGATTTCGCCGCCGCTGAGGTTGACCACGCCGCTGCCGCCTTGGTTGCCGACGTTGAAGCTGCTGTTGGCGGCGAGTTCCAGCCGGCCGCCGGTTTGGGTCAGGGCGCCGGATCCGCCAAAATCACCGATACGGAAAGAACCCGCTTTTTCCGCCGACGGGGTGACGGTCAGCGTGCCGCCGTCCAGCAGATAAGCGCCGGCGCTGCCGTTGCCGGAGCCGACCATGAACTCCAGCGCGGAGGTTTTTCCGGCGGTTTGGCTGGTCACGCCCGCCAGCGCGGCGAAGGTGTCCAGCCGGTTGCTGCCCGTCAACGTCAGCGTGCCCGCGCCGGTTTTCAGCAAAGCGTTGCCACCCTGCTCAACCTGCTGCGCGCCCGTCGCGGTGAGATTGCCGGACCACGTCGCGTTTTGGCCGTTGGTGTCGATTGTTGAAACGGCGGCGGCGTCCAAATTCGCGTTCACCGACGCGCGCAAATCGCCGCCCGTCACCTGAATTGTCCCGCTGCCGAGGTTAAAGGCGTATTGCCCGCCCTTGTTCTGATAATTGCCCTGCAAAGATTCGCCGCCGATTTGCAGCGCCCCGCCGGACAAATTGTAAGTGCCGCTGCCGGCGGACGACAACCACAGCGTCGCGTGGTTGTCCACTTTCAACACGCCGTCGCTCTGGTTGATCACGCCGTCGCCGCCGTAGCCGTCCACACGGTTGCCCAAAATCAACTGGGTGCTGCCATAGTTGCCCGCGCTGTATTCATGGGCGGTGACGCTGACCGTGCCGCCGCCAATCCACAATTCGCCCGAGGAAGCCGTCGCGCTGCTGTTGTTAAAACCGAGCGTCGCCAAACTGGTGTGCCCGGCATCGTCAGCGTGGTCGAGGGTCAGCGTCCCGCCGTCAATGCGGTAAACGCCCGCGCCGCCGCCAACGCCGACATTGAGCGAGCCAAGCACCAAGACTGTGCCGCCGCTCTGCCTGACTGTTCCGCCGCCGCCGTCACCAACGTGAAAATTGGCGTACCGCGAGCTTTGTCCCACGTTCAGGCTCGCGCCGCTGCCGATGTCAAGAAAGCCGCCCGAACCATAGCCCACGCGGAAAAAAGCGGTTTTATCACTGTTATTTTGCACCATGATTTTGCCGCCGGCGCCCAGGACCAGCGAGCCGCTGTTTTCCACCACGACCGCGTTGTAATGGTTGGAATTCCCCGAATCCTGAAAGGTATCGCCGGAGACAGTTTCTTCACTTGTCACTGTCAGCGTCGAACCGCTGACGGAGACTTCCGCCGGAACTTCAGCGTCAGCGGAATGCAACGCCACCGCTGTGAGCGCCAGAATAAGCGGCAGGTTTTTCCAAGCGGCATGATTCTTTAATTTTGGTTGGTTTGAATTTACGATACAATTGATGTTCATGATATTTTTGGGTTAAGGTTATAATTTCCCCCCTGTGAAAAAGAGGGGTGGAAATTGAAAGAAGTCTTGGTGTTGGACAAGAAAATAACTTGGCTTAAGCTAAATCCGCGCAAATCCGCGCAAATCCGCGCAAATCCGCAAATTATTTATATCACCAATCATATTCCGAATGAAAAATATGTGTAAGTGGATTTGAAATGTCAATAAGAATATTTTTTATTTTTTAAAAAATCAATTGCGAGCAATTTTAATCACACACTGCGACGCATTCAAAATGCGCCGTTTGCGGGAACAAGTCAATGGGTTGGAACAGGCGCGGACGCCAGCGGTTGGCGAGTTGTTTCAAGTCGCGCGCGAGGGTGGCCGGATTGCAGGAGACATACACGAGGCCCGCTGACGATGACCTTGCCAGCAAATCCCGCATCGTCCGGCTCAAGCCCTCGCGCGGCGGGTCGAGCAAAATCAGCGCCGGCTCCGGTTGCGCCAGCAACTCCGGCAACCATGTTTCACACTCGCCGGCCAGTACGCTGACAGTCGGCGGCAGTTGTTTTTTCGCTTCGGCGACCAATCGCGCGTCGCTTTCTATCATGGTGACCTCGCGCCCCGCCGCTGCCAGTGGCGCGGTGAAAAATCCCGCGCCGCCGTAGCATTCGACAATCCGGCGGGCGCTGACGGTGAGGCACAGTTCCGCGACTTTTTTTTGAAACGCCGGCAGCAAAAATTTGTTCGCCTGGTAAAAGCCCAGCTCTGGAATGCGCTCCTCGCGCAAGGAATAATGCTCGCGCCGCCCCGGATGCCGGCGCAAATGGCGCAACTTCGCGTTCACCTCGTCCGACGCCAGTTCGCACCGCTCCACATCCACCAACCGCCGCCCGTCCCGCGCGCGAAAACCAATCGCCCGCCCCTCGTGGTGAACGCTGATGCGGTTGCGATAACCGTATTCGCGCGGCGAGACCAGCCACGGCAAGATCTCCGGATCGGCAATGCCGCCGATGCGCGCCAGCACCTCGCGCAACTGCCTGGACTTCGCCGTCAGTTGCGTCGCGTAATCCATGTGCTGATACTGACACCCGCCGCAATCGGTGAAGTACCGGCACCGTGGCTCGCACCGCCCCGCGCCCTCTTGACGCAATTCCGTCAACTCCGCCCGCGCGAATTGCGCGGACACTTTTGTCACCCGCGCCTGGATGCGGTCACCGCTGACGGTCAGCGGCACAAACATCACGCGCCCGTCGTGCCGCGCCACGCCGTCGCCGCCGAAGGCGAGGTCGCTGACCGTCAGTTCAATCAAATCACCCGTTTTCATCATCAGCGCATGGCAAAAAAAACCCGCCCCAGGTTGAGGCGGGTTACCAACTAATGAACCTATGAAAAGTCAATACCAGTTATCGTAGAAATCGGCTGGCGGGTATAAATTCACGCTGCCGCTGTCATGCGCCGCCGCTTTCAAACCGTCCACGCCAAAGGGGGAGGTGACAATTTCCGCGATGCCGATGCCCATGTCCATAATCATGCGGCTCGTGCCTTGCACCAAGCCCTTGGTCGTCCCCACCGTCGGGCCGTCCGATTGAATGAGCGCGTAGGTGGAGTCAAACAATTCAGTCGGCGCCAAAATCAAATTCGCCAGGCCCTGGCCGAGCCGGTCATAGAACGTGGGTTTTTTCGGCATCGTTAAGTCGGCGTGTGCCGCGCTGAAGGTTATGACCAACGTGAGAACTGCGATGAGTTGTTTCATAGGGAAAAGTTTTTACGCAATTTTGATGAACAAAGCAAGCGAAAGTTGTAAAAAAATTAAAAAATATTTTTCAGGGCGGCGGCTGACGGTAAGCGTCGATGACACCTTGCACGACAATTTCCGCATACTCGCGGTAAAGGCTGCGGTATTTTCGCCCCGCGATTGTCCGCTCGCCGTCGTAATCCCCGGCGATAATCCGCTGATACGTCAGCGCGTCGTCCATGAAAGGCCCCTCGACAAAAACGACCGGCCCCGGGTAGAGGCGGTTGGCGAGCAGGTTCCGCGACCAGACATACGGTGTTTTGCCCAGCGGCGTCGCCGTCACCGTCAGCGGGCTTTCGCCGGGGCGTTCCGGCGGGTAATTCCACACGTTGACGACTTGCCGCGCGACCGCCTCCGCCACCCGCCGCTCGGTGTCACTGTCAGCGGCGAGTAATTTTTGCAGCAGGTGAAATTTCATGTCGTCATACTCCAATTCCGACGCCAGATAACCGCCGTGCGTGAAAATCACGATGCGATTCACGTTCTGGTGTAACTTCGGCCCGCGCTTGCTCCAACCGAACGCGTTGTAATGGATGCACAACGTCAGGTCCGGTTGCAAATCCCGCGCGATTTCCGCCCGCGCCTGAATCTCGGCGACGCGGTAAAAAATCAACTCCTCATACCACCGCAACAATTTCAGTTGCGCGTTCGCCGCTGACCGTGACGCTTTCTTCGCGTCCACCCGCCACATCATTTTAATCGCCTGCGGCACAAAATCCGCCGGCCTCCGGTCCGTCACCGGCACGCCCAACTCCCGTTTTACCCACAACACCTCGGCGCCCGCGGCGCGCAACCCGCGCTCAATCCACCGGCACGTCTCGAAATTCAACGCCGCCTCATCCACCCATGGCCCGCCGCGAATGCGAAAATGCCGCTCCTCCATGTCCGCCCACTCCCCGCCGATGTGCCCGGGGTCGAGGCAAATCCGCAGACCCGTCAGTGGCCGTTCACGGTCAGCGGGCGCGCGGATGCTCTTGCCCGCGCCGTCAGCGGGTTTGGCGGCCAGGCGCAATTCCCACAATTTTGCCGTCTTGCCCTTGTCGGAAAAAATCTCCACCCGCCCGTCGCTGACCGTGAGATATTGGTTCAACGCCCCGTCGCTGGAAAACACCGGGATTCGCTCCTGAAATTCCGTCACCGTCAGCGTCCCTTGGTACTTGTCAAGCAAGCGCCACTCCGGCTCCTCCGCCAGCGTGCTTAACTTGGCGGACGCCGGAAAAACCAGCGGCGCAAGAAGCAAAACTCCTTGCGCCACGCCCATGATCAACCGCCGCTGATTATTCCTTGCCAATCTTTTTCAAATCCAAATCCAGTTTCAAAATTTTCCCCGACTCCCCGTCCACCCGCGCCTCGCCGAACTTCACTTCCTTGTCCCCCTTTGCGTTCGCCGCGTACAACTCCGCGTTCCAAAACGGCGGCTCCAGCGGTCCCTTTTTGTCCTTCTTCAGCCACAGCCCGATGCTGGTGATTTTCAGTCCCTTCAAACTCGCGCTGTTTTGCAAAATCGACACCAGCTTCGTCGAATCCACCTTGAGCTTCGACGGGTCGATAATTTCCTCCATTTTGTAGGCGAAAATCCGGAAGCTGTCCAACTGGGTGTACCCGTCGCGAATGCCCGTCACCGCGTTGCCGCTGACAGTGACGAGTGTGCCATGCTGATCCGCCGCCGGATCGTAGAACAACACCTGCCACTCCTCCGGCATCAGTCCGACCGTGCTCGGCTTGCCGACGATTTGCGCCAGGCTTTTGGCGGCGTAGGGGTTGACTTGTTTCTTCGCAATCTCCACCGCTTGAAAAGCGGTCACCGCGAAAGCGTGCCCCGCGAACGTCAGCGCCGCGGCGACGGAATAAATAATGGATTTGGCCATGCGACAGGTATGCCAGAAAAATTTTCAAACGCAAGGGCAAATCAACGCGGGCGCGCGGCGACTAGATTTTCCGGACTCCTTTTTTCGCCAGTTCGGTGCCGTCCTTGATGGCCCGGGTCAGGCGCTCGTTGGCGAGGTCGAGGAACGAGAGCGCTTTTTTTCTGACCGCCTTGCGGCCCCCGGCGGTTTCCTCCTCGCCGCGGATGATGGCTTGTTTTAACAAGCCCGCCGCCTTGTCGATGAACTTCAAGGCGGGTTCGGAGATGTGCGTGTCAGCCGGTTTCGATTTGGCGGCGGACGTTTTGCGTTTGGTTGGTTTGAGTGCCATGGAGTTATTATGAATAAAATCACGGGAAATGCACGCAATATTATGTTGGTCGTCGCTGACCGTCACGGTCATCATCAGCGCCGCCGGCGGGGCTTTACTCGTTCAACCAGCGGCGGAATTTCTTGGTTTGGGCGGCGGTGGCGAGGATGAGCAGTTTGTCGCCGGCCTTGAGTTGGTGGTTGGCGGCGGGGTTTAAGGTGGCTTGGTTGTCGCGTTCGATGCCGAGGACTTGCACGCCGGTTTTGGCGAAGATTTGCAAGTCGGCGAGGCTGTGGTTGAGGCGCGGACTGTCGGGGGGGAGGCCGATTGTTTCCAGTTTGCTTTCGGAGATGGCGCCGTCAGCGGCGGGTTCGTCCTCGATTTGCAGGAAATCCAGCGCGGGTTTGATTTGGTTGCTGGCGCCGAAGAGCAGCAGTTTGTCGCCGGGGAATAACAGCGTGTCGGGGGGCGGGTTGGTGAGGAGTTCGCCGTGGCGTTCGATTTCGACGATGGTGCAGCCGAACTTGGAGCGCAAGCCGAGCGCGGCGATGGTGTTCAGGCGGCAGGTGGCTTGGTCAGGGAGGATGACCTCGGCGAGTTGGACGCGCCAGAATTCGGTGTGTTGCGGCGTGACGATGCTGCTGAGCGAGGGCGAGTTGCCGGCGAGCGCCTGGTTCAGCGAGTATTGGAAGTGGCTGTACCAGAGGATGAGTTTGCGCCAGAATAACGCAACGAACGCGCCCGCGACGCCGCTGACAATGACGAACGGCCACATGCCGAGCGGGACGGGGAAGAGCATCCAGACCATCCAGAACAAGCCGACTGTGCCGATGGCCTGGATGGCCAGTTCAATGACGGGGCGGAGGCGGCGGGCTTGGGAGCCGCTGACGGTGACGGCTTGCGCGTAGATGAGGCTCAGCGCGCCGATGTTGCGCCAGATGGCGACGACCAGCAGCAGGCAGGCGGCGCCGACCAGCAGCCAGTAGACATACGCGCTGAGGGAGAAGGCGAGGTTCATCTCGGCGAGCATGGCGTGCAGGAAGTCGCGCAGCGTGACGGAGTAAGTCAGGGCGCCGGCGAGCAACAGCAATTCAAGCGAGAGCTGGCCCAGGCGGCGGGAGGTGAGTTTCCACCAGACGGTGGTTTCTTGTTTGCGGGCGATGGCGTGCAGCCAGAGTTGGTATGCGCCCAGGAATTTGCGGAAGAAGCGGGGCTGACGGTCAGCGGCGGAACGGGCGATGGGGTCGGCGTATTTCACCAGCAGCGGCGCGATGATGGAGGTGAGAATGGAGACGCCGACGGCGATGGCGTAAAAATGATCGGGCACGACTTTGGCGTCGACGCCTTCCTTGGCGAGGATGTAGGAAAACTCGCCGATGGGGGTGAGAATCAGCGCGGTGCGGACGGCGGTTTTGAGTTCGCTGCCGGTGAGGAGGAAGCTGAGGGCGCCGGCGAAAATTCGCACCGGCACGACAAACGCGGTGATGCCCAGCACGAGCCACAGGTGGTGGTGCACGGTGCGGACGTCAATCATCATGCCGATTGAGGCGAAGAACACGGCGCTGAAGATGTCCTGCGTGCCGGCGAGGGCTTTTTCAATTTTGTGCTTGAACGCCGTGCCGCTGACGATGACGCCGAAGAGGAACGCGCCGAGGGCGGGGGAGAAGCCCACGCGGTCAGTGGCGACGGCGATGGAAAAGACCAGGCCGCTGACGATGATGACTTTCAAATCCATGTCGGCGGCGCGGTTGAAGCGCGTCAGGATTTTGGGCAGGAACAAAATGCCGACGACCACCGTCAGCGTGACAAAGCCGGCGAGCAAGCCCAGCGTCTTGGCGGGGCCGCCGCCGGGATGTTCCGCCATGGCGCCGAGTTGGATTTGCGAGGCGAGCAGCGTCAGCAGGATGATGACGACGACGTCCTCCAGGATGGTGATGCCCAGCGCGTTTTGCGCGTAACGCTCGTGGCCGAGGCGGTTTTCAAGGAGCATCTTGCTGATGATGGCGGAGCTGGAGACGACGAACATGGACGCAAAGACGAAGCCGGCGGCGGCGTCCCAGCCCATCGCCCAGGCGAAGAATTGACAAAGGTTGAACACCAGCCACGACAGCAGCGCGGTCGCCCAGACGAGGCTGAAGCCCAGCGTGCGGATGCGGTTGAGGCTCAGTTCCAGCCCGACGAAGAACATCAGAAAAATCAAGCCGAATTCGGAGAGTTGCCTGACACTTTCCTCGTTGGTGACCAGCGCGGCAGGCAGCGTGTGCGGCCCGATAAGCATGCCCGCGATGAGGTAGCCGACGATGGCGGACAAGCCGAGCCGGCGAAACAACAATCCAGTGATTCCGGCGCTGACCAGCACAATGGCAAAGTCTTGCAGCAACTCCATGCGAAAAACGATACGGCAAGTTTGGTGAAAGCCAAACTTTATCGCCGTTTTTTCTTGCCGGGATGGCGGGTGTGTTTATCGCGGCGTGGCTGGCTCAATGTGGACGAGGACGTCGAGGATGCGGGGGTTTTGTGTTTGCAGATAATCTTTGACGCGGTGGGCGATTTGGTGACCGTCAGCGACGGTGATGGACGGGTCCACCTCGACGTGCAATTCGACAAATAGGCTGACGCCGCTTTTGCGGACGAGGCATTTTTCAATGTTGGCAACGCCGCTGACGGTCAGCGCGGCGCGGCGGATGGCGGCGCTGACGGCGGGGGTGACGTTGCCGTCGAGCAGGTCGTGCAAGGCGGCGCGGAATAACAAGAAGCCGTTGACGCTGATGATGACGCAGGCGACCAGCGCCGCCCAATCGTCCGCCGGTTCCCAGCCCTCGCCGCCAATGAGGGCGATGGTGATGCCGGCGGCGGCGGCGGCGGAGGTGAGCGCGTCGGCGCGGTGGTGCCAGGCGTCGCCTTGGAGGGCGCGGCTGTCGAGGGCGCGGTTGGCGGCGTTGAGTTTGCGGGAAAGCAGTTCCTTGGTGATGATGACGGCGAGGAGCACGGGCAGTGTGAACCATGCGGGGGGATGGTGCGGTTGGTTGATTTCGGCGATGGCGTGGCGGGCGATGAAGCCGGCGGCGATGAACAGGCTGGCGCCGGCAAGCAGGCCGGCGAACGACTCGATTTTGCCGTGGCCGTAGGGGTGGTCATTGTCAGCGGGGCGGAGGGAGAGCTTGAGGCCGGTCCAGGTGATGATGGAAATGAGGATGTCGCCGGCGGATTCGATGCCGTCGGCGATGAGGGCGTAGGAGTTGCCGAGGATGCCGGCGCTGATTTTGACCAGGACAAGGATGGCGTTGGTGAGGATGGAAAAGATGCCAAGTTTTAAGAGATTGGAGGTTTCGTCGCGCATTGCGGCACAGGTTAACACGGATTTTCGCGGAGGGACAGCGGCTTGTTTTTTATAGGTGAAAATTCGCGCGAATTGCCGCTGGCAAAGTTGGCACGTCTCCTGCTTGTCATCATCAGCGATGAAAAAGATCATGAGGATATTGCAGGCGTCGCTGCTGGCGGCGGTAATGATATTGGGAATGGGCGCTCAGGCTTGGGCGCAGGAGGCGGAAGCCTCACCGTCCGTCATCAACAGCGGCGACACGGCGTGGATGATGACCAGCACGGCGCTGGTGTTGTTCATGACGTTGCCGGGGTTGGCGCTGTTCTACGGCGGCCTTGTTCGCAAAAAGAACGTGCTGTCGGTGCTGGCGCAATGCCTGGGCATTGCCGGTCTCGCGGCGGTGTTGTGGTGGGCGGTGGGGTACAGCCTGTCGTTCAGCGGGGACGGCAAGTTCATCGGCAATTTGGACCTGGCGTTTTTGAACAAAGCCATTTACGGGCCGGACGGCAAGGACCTCAATTATTCCGCGACCCTCAGCGGCGTGCCGGAAAGCGTGTGGGTGATGTTCCAATACACCTTCGCGGTCATCACGCCGGCGCTGATAGTGGGCGCGATTGCGGAGCGCATGAAATTCACGGCGCTGATGGCGTTCATCACGGGCTGGCTGTTCCTCGTGTATTTTCCGTTTGCGCACATGGTGTGGGGCGGCGGGTTGATTGGCGGGGGCATCGGCGCGATTGATTTCGCCGGCGGTCTCGTGGTGCACATGTCATCGGGTTTTTCCGCGCTGGTGCTGGCGCTGATACTGGGGCCGCGCAAGGGTTACGGGAAGGAAAAGATGGCGCCGCACAGCATGGTGTTGTGCATGGTCGGCACGGCGATTCTGTGGATTGGCTGGTACGGATTCAACGCGGGCAGCGCGGGCGCGGCGAACGGGCTGGCGGGCAGCGCGTTTTTGACGACGACACTGGCGGCGGCCATCGGCGGCTTCGTGTGGGCGGCGCTGGAGTTTTTGTTCAAAAAGCAACCGTCGGTGCTGGGCTTTTGCTCCGGCGTGGTCGGCGGGCTGGTGGTGATCACGCCGGCGGCGGGCTTTGTGACGGCGGGCGGCGCGGTGGTCTGCGGTATCGCGGCGGGCGTGGTGCCGTTCTTCGCCTGTGTGTATTTGAAGAAGTGGCTTGGCTATGATGACGCGCTGGACACTTTTGGCGTGCACGCGGTCGGCGGCACGGTCGGCACGCTGCTGACCGGTTTGCTGGCGCGGGGTTTTATCAACGGGGCCGAGGGCGGCGCGGAGTTGTTTGTCAAACAATTGTACAGCGTGGGCATCGTGGTGGTGTGGAGCGTGGTGGCGACGGTGATTCTCGCGTACTTGGTGAAGTTTACCATCGGCTTGCGCCCGACGCCGGAGCAGGAAATCGAGGGGCTGGACATCAGCGACCACGGCGAGGAAGGCTACAATCTGTAATCATTAACCTGAAGAGGAGCAAAGTAAAAACATGAAAAAAATCGAGGCAATCGTCAAGCCGTTCAAGCTGGAGGAAATCAAGGAGGCGCTGACCGAGGTTGGCATTGAGGGGCTGACCGTGACCGAAGTCAAGGGGTTCGGGCGGCAGAAGGGGCACACGGAAATCTATCGCGGCAGCGAGTACACGGTGGATTTTCTGCCCAAACTAAAAATCGAAATCGCGGTGCCGGATGACCGCGCGGAGCTGGTGGTGAAGACCATCGTCAGCGCGGCGAAGACTGGAAAAATCGGCGACGGCAAGGTGTTCGTGCTGCCGCTGGAGTCCGCCGTTCGCATCCGCACGGAGGAGAACGGCGACAAGGCGTTGTAACTTCAGTTCACAACTGGACGTGCCAACCCGGGGCGCTGGCAGAAATGTCGGCGCCCGCTTGGGTTGGCACGGTTTTTATCTCCCGATGAAATATTGGGGTCGGCGAGACGCGGGCGCCGTTGTTGGCGCGGTCATGATTGTCAGCGCGTGGCTTTTGCCGCCGGCTAAATTCAGAATGCGAACACCTCACCGTCAGCGAAGAAGCGCTTGATTTCCCGCGCCGCGTTTTCCGGAGAGTCGGAGGCATGGACGACGTTGCGCATTTTGCTGACGCCGAAGTCGCCGCGAATGGTGCCCTTGGGCGCGATGGTGGAATCCGTCGGGCCGAGCAGGTCGCGGACTTTGGCGATGATGGACTCGCCGGTCAGGACCAGCGCGATGACCGGCGTTTCCCGCATGAATTTTTGAATGTCGGGGAAGAACGGCAGGTGCGCGATGTGGGCGTAGTGTTCTTTCAGCATGGTCTCGCTGAGGGTGAGCATTTTCGCGGCGCGGATTTTTCCGCCGGCGGCCTCAAGGCGCTGGATGACCGCGCCGCAACGGTTGTGTTGCACGCAGTCGGGCTTTAATAGAATGAGGGTTTGTTCCATAAAATTTATGCCGTCCGTCGTTTGAGGGTGACGCGTTTCAGGCGCGCATCGGTTGGCTCGCTGACGCTGACGATGTCGGGGTCGCTGGCGAATTGGTGGTGCACCAGGCGGCGGTCAAAGGAATTCATCGGCCACAACACGGCGTCCTCGCCGCTGGCCTTGACGCGCGCGGCGTGCACGGCGATTTTTTTTAACAACTCGGCGTATTGTTCCTGGCGGTAATTTTCCACGTCAACGGTCACGTGCTGGATGTCGTCGTTGCCGCTGCTGATGACGTGGTTGAGCAGGTATTGCAAATCGTCCAGCACGCGGCCGTTTTTGCCGATCAGGCGCGAGGGTTCGGCGGTCAGGATGTGCAGCGTCGGGCCGCAGGGCCGCTGTTCCTCGCACACCTCGGCGGTGAGGCCGAGGTGTTCCAGCAAGCGCTCCAACGTTTCTTTTGGTGTGTAGCCCGATGCCATAAATTTGTCACGGTCAGCGTTTGCGTTGCTGTTTGCGCCGCGCCGCGGCCTGCGCCTTCATCGCCTCCAGCGTGGGGGCGACTTGCTTCAAGTTGTAACGCATTTGCACGATAGAGAGAATATTCTGCGCCGTCCAGTATAACGACAGCGCCGAGCTGAAGTTGTAGCAAAACAGCAGGAAGAACAGCGGCATGAATTTCATCATCTTCATCATCGGGTTGTCCACGCCCTGCGGTTGCGGGCTGATGCGCATGGAGAGGTACATCGTCAGCGTCATGACCAGCGGCATCGGATTCACCGGCAGCGAGAATCCGCCGAGGGCCAGCCGCCACACGGTGTCCGGTTGGGACAGGTCCTTGATCCACAAAAAGTGCTCGTGCCTCAGTTCAATCGAGCTTTGCAGCATCCAGTAAAAGCCGAGGAAAATCGGAAATTGAATCAGCATCGGCAGGCAGCTGCCGACGGGATTGACGCCGTATTCCTTGTAAATTTTCATCATCTCCTGGTTTAGTTTTTCCGGCTTGTCCTTGAATTTTTCCTGCGTTTCCTTCATCAGCGGCGCGACGGCTTGCATGCGTTTCATGCTGCGGTTGGCGGCGGATTGCGGCCACCACAGGACGGCGCGGATGATGACGGTGACGATGATGATGGCGAGGCCGTAGTTGGCGGCAAAACCGTGGATGGTGTTCATCAGCCACAACAGCAGGCTGCTGATGGGGCCGATGAAGGCGCCGAATTCCATGATTTCCGCCTGGTGGTCGGGCAGCGCTTGCAGGCGCGAGTTTTCTTTCGGCCCGGCGTAGAGGGAAAATTGTTGCGAGGCGCTGGTGTCGGGGTTGATGGTGATGCCGCTGATGGCGAGGTCGCCGACGATGCCCGTCGGCACCGCCGCGCCGGGCCGGGTGGCGAGGTCGGGGAGATGTTGCCGCGTCCCCTCCGCGCGCAAGGCGTCGAAGCCCTGGCAGTCTATAATCATGGCGAAGAATTGTGACTTGACTGACGCCCAGCGGACGGGGTTTTCGCCATCGCTGCCGATGACGGTTTTGCCGGAGGTGAACTTGAAGCCCAGCGGCGCGAAGCCGTCAAATGAGGTGATGTCACTCTTCGCGTATTTTCCGCCGGTGCTGTACCAGGAGAGCGTGACGTAGCGGCTTTCCGCGCCGGCGTTTTCCGGGTGCAGCGCGGTGACCGCGCCGAGGGCCAGGCGGTACGGCGGCAGCACCTTGATGTCGCCGGTGCGGTTGGTGATGATTTGGTCGAGGGTGAGTTGATAGTCGCCGCTGACGGTGAACTTGCGGTTGATGATGAGGCCGGGCTGCAACTCGCGCGTGAAGGTGACGCTGGCGGTGTCACTGGCGGCGACGCTGTAGCCGATGAGGTTGGCGTCCGCCGACCAGCCGCTGATGTTGAACACGGGCAGCGGCGCGCCGTTGTTGAGAACGACCGGCGCGTCAATGCCGAGGCGGTGTTTTTTCAACTCGACGCGCTTGATTCCGCCGCCGTGCGTGGTGGTGATAACGCGAAAGTAATCGTTCTCCAGCGTGACCAGTTGTTCTGGCGCGAGGTTGCGCTCCGGCGCGACCGGATCCGGCGCGGCGCGGAGTTGTTCGTCAGCGGGTCGCGCGGGGACGAGGGGCTGAGTGTCAGCGGCGCGCGGCGCGGCGGTTTGCGGCCGCGTCGGCTGGGTTTTGCTCTTGGTGTAGAATCCGTAGCCCAGCAGGGCGACGCATACGCTGACAATGATGAGGGCTGTTTTGTCCATGATTAAAATTTCCGGTTGACGGTCAGCGGCACGGGGTCGTGGCCGAACGCGCCCCACGGGTGGCAGCGCAGGATTCGCCCCGCCGCCAGTCGCGCGCCGTGCCACGCGCCGTGCCGCCGCAAGGCCTCGACCGCGTATTCGGAGCAGCTTGGCGAATAGCGGCAGCAGCCGGCGGTGCCGCCGGCCAGGGGACGCAACGGGGTCAGCGCCACTTGGTAACATCGAATTGTGAAAATCAGCAGTTCTTTCATAGTGTTGTTTCCATGCCGGCTTTTTTGTACAACGCCAGCACTTCTTTCCGCAATTGCGTGAACTCAGCGTCAGCGGCTCCGCGGCGGGCGATCCACACCGATTGCAAATCCGCCGCCAGTCCGTGCTGATGCTGACGGTAAATTTCCCGCAGCCGGCGCTTGATTTGGTTGCGCCGCACCGCGTCGCCGCAAATCTTTGGCACGATAAATCCCGCCCGACGGTCAGCGCCGGCGACGCGGAGAAAATTCAACGCCAGATGCCGGCTGGCGACCCGCTGACCGTCACACCGCACCGTGTCAAAATCGTTCCGGTGACGGAGTATCCTGGCGCGCGGCAGCGAGTAATCAGGCATGGTTATTTTTTCTTCGCGGCGGCCTTGGCCCGGCGCGCGACTTGCTTCTTGGCTTTTACCTTCGGCACCGCGTGCTGTTGCTTGTGGCGTGTGTACTTGCGCTCCGTCTTCTTCGGCAGCAAACGCTTGCGTCCCTTGGCGCGGCGGCGGCCAAGGGTGGCGCGTCCGTTTTTGGTGCGGGTTCGGGACAGGAAACCAAGCTTGCGTTTCCGGCGGCGAGTCGAGGGTCTGTAGGTAGGTTGCATAATAATCTTTCTTCAATTTTCCAACAAGAGCCGGACAGATTACCAGCTTTGCCCGTCAAGTCAAGTGATTGGGCGGGAAATTTTACGCCGCTTAGTTGGCTTTGTTCAGGGGCGCGCCGTTGAAACGAACGCCGGCGGGCATGCCGGGTTTGGGCGGGTGACTGTCAGCGCCGTTGAACACGACATGATAAGCGCCGTCGGCGGCGCGGGCGATGCCGATGCCGATTTGGTCAACGCGGTCTTTTAGCAGATTATGGCGGTGGCCGGCGCTGTTCATCCATGCGGTGACCACCCGCCTCGGCGCGGGCGGGGAGCCGTCCGGATTTTTCGCCAGATACAAATTCTCGTTCAAGTAGGAGTAGCCGAGGCCGCTGACGATGACTTGCAGATTTTTGCGGTGGATCATTTGGCCGGCGGCGGCGTTTTTTTCCGCCCATTCGCCGGCGAGTTTCATCAGCGGCCCGTTCAGCGTCACCGCCGGCGCGCCGGCCCGCTGACGGTGAAGATTGATGTCCGCCAGCAACGCGGCAAAATACGGGTCATCGTCAGCGCGCAAGGTGACCGCTGACAGTGTCAGGATGAGCATCAGCTTAGACAAACTCAAGTTCTTTCGGTTCCGGCAGCGCGCCGATGGCGTGGCCGCGCCGCAAAAATTCGCGAATGCCGTCGCGCCCGCGCTGTCCGTAGTCAAGAGTCAACTCGTTGACATACATGCCGATGAATTGGTCGGTCATCGCCGCGTCCAGTCCGCGGCCCAGCGGCAGCGCGTGGCGCACGCCCGCCTGCCGGTTGGCAAGCCCGTAGTGGATGCTGGCGCGGGTGATGTCGGTGACGTCGCGCACGACTTTCGCGCCGAGTGATTTTTTCACCACGTTCCCGCCCAGAGGCAGCGGCAGGCCGCCGGTCTCGCGGAACCACCATTTGCCAAGGTCTTCGCACAATTCAAACCCTTCGCGGGCGTAGGTCAGCTGCCCCTCATGAATGAGCAGGCCGATGTCCGCGCGACCGTCACGGACAGTGTCGAAAATTTTATCGAACGGCACGACGATATAATCAAGCTGGGCGTCAGCGCGTCCGGCGTAAATCATCAGCGCCAAAAACGCGCTGGTGAGTTTTCCGGGGATGGCGATTTTTTTGCCAAGCAATTCGTCGCGTGAGAATTTTTGCCGCGCCACCAGCAGCGGACCGTAATTGTCTCCCATGCTTGCGCCGCACGACATCAGCGCGTATGTTCGCGTCAAATAAGCGTAGGCGTGAATGGACACCGCGCTGGTGTCGAGTTCCCCGCGGAAAGCGCGCTCGTTCAATGTTTGAATATCCTGCAATGTGTGCTCAAACTCGTAACCGCCGAGCGGAATTTTATGCTCCGCCATCGCGTAAAACATGAAAGCGTCGTCGGGATCGGGACTGTGGCCCAGGGTGATTTTTTGTTTCATGGAGATTAGTGGTAATCCTCGTGCGTCACCGACAGCGGCGCGCGCGTGGCGAGCAATTCCGCCTGCGCCAGCACCGTCGCGGTGGATTCATCAAATCGGTAGGCGTTGCAATTCGGGCAAACGACGGCTTTTTGCGCCACGATGGAGCCGCAGCTCTCGCAAACTTTGAAACGCTTCGGCGCGGCCATGATTTTAGCCGCCGCCTCTTTCCGGAAATTTGCTTGTTCATTCATACGCCGGGGGTTTCCACAGGGCTGGATTAACTGGCTCCGGAGGTGGGGAGCGCCCTGAAAAACCTGTTTGCTTTTCAGGACTTATATAGATCAAGTCGTTTTCAGTCAAGTGGATTTGCGCCCGGCGGGTTTCCGCCAAAAACCCACGCGAAATCTTGACTCTCTCCAAATACGGGTTGTTAGCAAATCAAAATGGATGGGAAATATAAGCTGCCTTTTTTTGCGGGGGCAAGGGATAAGTTTTGGAGCCAACAACCTTGGACAATATCGGATAATATAAAATTGGCGGAAAAATTTTGACGTTTTTGGTGGTGAAACCCGCTGAAATGGGTACGCTGATGGTGATTTCAGGGCGGGAACGTGAAAAACATCATCTTCGGCGACACCTTCGCTGAACAACTCGACGCCATCGAGGCTGGTATCAAAACCCTCGAAACCGAAATCCTCGCCCTGCTCAAGGAGATCACCGCATGAGCGACCAGCCCGCACCTTGTTCCGAACTCATCCTCTACCAAACCGAGGACGGACACACCCGTATCCAGTGCCACCTCGAAAACGAAACCCTTTGGCTTACGCAGACATTGATAGCGGAGCTGTTTCAAAAGGACGTGCGAACCATCAACGAACACCTGGTCAATATCTTCGATGAGGGCGAGCTGAGCCGGAAGGCAACCATCCGGAAATTCCGGATGGTTCGGCAAGAGGGAAATCGGCAAGTGGCGCGGAATATTGAACACTACAATCTCGAAGCCATCCTCGCTGTTGGTTATCGCGTCCGCAGCCATCGCGGCACCCAGTTCCGCCAGTGGGCCACGGCCCGCTTGAGCGAGTATCTGGTGAAAGGGTTCACGATGGACGACGAGCGGCTCAAGAATCCGCCGGGCAAGGGGCAGAAGGATTACTTCGACGAACTGCTGGCCCGCATCCGCGGGCATTCGTTCGTCGGAACGGTGTTTTTACCAAAAGGTGCTCGATATTTACGCCACAAGCGTGGACTACACCCCAAGCACCGAGTTTTCCCAAAAATTTTTCGCCACGGTGCAGAACAAGATGCACTGGGCGACCCACGGCCACACCGCCGCCGAGGTGATCGCCGGGCGGGTGGATGCCACCAAGCCATTCATGGGGCTGCGAACCACGCGCCCTGGCGGCATTGTGCGGAAAGAGGATGCGTCCATCGCCAAAAATTACCTGACGGAAGATGAGTTGCAGGCCTTGCAACGCCACCCGATGACCATGCGGAACTGGAATACAGCCGCTATCATACGCTCATTGATTTGCAACCGCGCCCAAGAAAACCCCAACCGCCCGCCCCATGATCATCGAAAACCAACCTAAACAATCAACCTCACGCGTGAACTCCTCCAGCCTCTCACAAGACCGCCGGTTGAATTTCCCCCCAATACTTTTTACAGCATAGAAAATCTACAGCAAATGAAACGCAAAATGATTTTGCTGACAGGCTTCAGAGGCTGATAAATAAAGGATGGAGCAAGTACCGATGCGGGAAAAACGTGAATTATTAACTGGCTCCGGAGGTAGGGATCGAACCTACGACCAATCGGTTAACAGCCGACCGCTCTACCACTGAGCTACTCCGGATGGGATAACGGAACGGAAATAAAACC
>JAITHY010000106.1 GCA_031279715.1 Verrucomicrobiales bacterium
AAAGGCGCTGCCGATCAAATCTGCCGCCGCCGCTGAGACTGACGCTGTCCGGCGCCGGTTGCGGCTGGCGGAATGGCGTGACGCGCGCCGCCTGGTGACGGGCACGCTGGCGGCGGCATTGTTCGTCGCGGCGGTGTGTCTTTACTGGCGGCAAGTCGTCGCCCGCCCGCTCGCGCGCTCGGATGCCCGGCGGGTCACCCTCAGCGCTGACGGTGAGGTGCGACTGCCCGGCGCCTTGACAGTACTGGCGGATGGACGGCTGCATCGTTTTGAATGGCTCGCTGACGATGGGAAAATCGTGCGCTTTTTTGTCATTAACCGCTTCGCCGGAACAGCCAGCCCGACGGTGGTGTTTGACGCTTGCATGTTGTGCGGCGACATGGGTTACGCGCAGACCGGGACGCAGGTGGTCTGCATCGCATGCGGTGTGCGGATTCACCCGCCCAGCATCGGCAACGCCGGCGGTTGCAACCCGATTCCGATGAAGGCTTGGGGCGTTGAAAACGGGGCAATAGTCATCCCGCAGGCCGCGCTGGACGAGGGCGCGCGCTATTTCACTGAGTATGAAAAAGTGTCACCATCAGCGGAGAAAAAACCATGTTGCCGCGAATGATTTGCCAATCGTGGCGCCGCAATCCGCGGCGCAAGGCGCTGCTGGTCACCACTGTGTTTCTCGCCGCCGCGCTGGTTTCCGCGCTGCTGGCGGTGTCCATTGGCGTCGGCGACCGGATGGCGCGCGAGTTGAAATCCTACGGCGCGAACATCGTGCTGGAACCGCTCGCCGCCGCGGCGCTCCCGCTGCCGCCGGAGGAATTGGGCGTCGCTGACGATGAAGCGGGCGCGTTTCTCAACGAGGGCGACTTGCCGCAAATCAAAAGTATTTTCTGGCGGCATAATATCGTCGGCTTCGCGCCGCTGCTGGCGGGGCGGGTGACCGTCAGCGACGGAGGGGGCGCCGAGGTGAAAATGCTGGGCACTTTTTTTAATCAAGCGCTTCCGGTCGAGGGCGAGTCGGATTATCGCACCGGGCAAAGCATCATCGCGCCATGGTGGAAAATTGACGGGCAGTGGCCCGCCGATGACCGGGACGAGGCGCTGGCCGGCGCGCGGCTGGCGGCGAGAATGAACTGGCGCGCGGGTCAATCGCTGACGCTCAACGGCTCACGGCGTGTGACCATCAGCGGCATTTTGGAAAGCGGCGGCGACGAGGACCAGCAATTGGTCGTGCCGTTGCGCGTGGCGCAGGAATTATTGGGATGGCCGGGCAGGATGCACTCCGTGCGTGTCTCGGCGATGACCGTGCCGGAAAACCGCCTGTCTTACAAGGCGCGCGCCAGCCGCGACGCGCTGACGGCGGAGGAGTACGACGTGTGGTATTGCACCGCCTATGTTTCGTCCATCGCGCACCAGTTGGAGGAAGCGCTGCCCGACGCGCAGGCGCGGCCCGTCTGGCAGGTGGCGGCGTAGGAGGGGCTGATTGTCAGCAAGGTGCAGTTGCTGCTGATTGTGGCGACGCTGGCGGCGCTGGCGGCCGCGGCGCTGGGCGTGGCGGCGCTGATGGCGGGCGCGATTTTGGAGCGGGCGCGGGAAATCGCGCTGATGAAGGCGCTGGCGGCGCAACCGTGGCAAATCGCGCTGCTGTTTCACGCGGAGGCGGTGGCGGGCGCGCTGCTGGGCGGGTTGCTCGGTTGCGGCGCGGGCTGGCTGCTGGCGCGGCACATTGGCGCGGTGTTGTTCGGCGCGCCGTTGGGAATGGCGTGGGTGGTTGTGCCGTGCGTGCTGGCGCTGACGGTGTTGATTGCGGTGACGGGGACGTGGCTGCCGGTCAAAAAAATCGCGCGGGTGTTTCCGGCGGAGGTGTTGCATGGCGGGCGTTGAAAAAATTAACCGGATGTTCTGGCGGCTGGTGTGGCGCGCGCTGGCGGCGGGGCGTGGACGCGCGGCGCTGGCGGGCGCGGCGCTGACGGTGGGCGTGGCGGTCGCGTGCGCGCTGACGGCGGTGTATTTCGACATTAACGCGAAGATGAGCCGCGAGTTGCGCACGTATGGCGCGAATTTTTATCTCGGCCCCGGCGAGGGCGGAGCGCTGATGATGGAGGCGGATTTTCGCCAAATCCTCGCTGACGCTCCGCCCGGCATGGTCAGCGCCGCCAGTCCGTGGTTGCTGGGCGTCGCGCGCGCGGAATCGCAAAAAGTGGTGCTTGCCGGCGTCAGCTTTGAGGGCTTGCGCCCATTGTCAGCGTATTGGCAGGTGACTGGCGGCTGGGTTGGCGTTGACTTTGATGACCGCAACGCCATGCTCGGCGTCAAACTCGCGGAGCAATTGGAGATGCGCGAAGGCGGGGAGTTTGCCCTCCTGCGTGACGCGGAGCGGAAGCGGTTGCGCGTCAGGGGAATCGTCGAGACTGGTGATGTCACCGACAGCCTGCTGCTGGTCAACCTCGCCGTTGCGCAAGACTGGCTGCGACAACCCGGAAAAATCAGTCACGCGCTGCTGCGCGTCGCCAACGACAGCGGACAGGCCGGGGCGTGGGCGCGCGAGTTGCGGGTGCGATACCCCGCGCTGGACATCAAGCCCATCCGCCGTGTCTCCGCCGCCGAGGGCCGCGTGCTGGAAAAAATCCGCGGATTGATGGGTTTGGTCGCGCTGGTTGTGCTCACGCTCGCGACGCTGTGCGTCAACACCACGCTCACCGCCGGCGTCAGCGCGCGCACCGCCGAGTTCGCGCTGATGAAAGCGCTCGGCGCCCGGCACGCCGCCATCGTCCGGCAAATCCTCACCGAGACGCTGCTCATCGCCACCGCCGCCGCCGCCGCCGGTGGCGCGCTGGGCTGGGTGTTGGCGCAAATTTTGGGCCGCGCAGTGTTTGCCTCGCCGATAGAATTTCGCGCCCCCGTGCTGCCGCTGACCGTCACGCTGGCGCTGACCGTCGCGCTGCTGGCCGCGATTGTGCCCATCCGCCGCGCCGTGCGCACGGAGCCGGCCAGAATTTTGAAAGGAGAATAAATTATGCCTCATGATAATGTGATTGAAACCTGTGCGCTGGATAAATTCTTCGGCCCCGTGCGCGCCCTCGCTGAGGTCACCGTCAGCGTCCGGCGCGGTGAATTTGTCGCCTGCATGGGCGCGTCCGGATCCGGAAAAACCACGCTGATGAACATCCTCACCTGCCTTGACACGCCGAGCGGCGGGCGGGTGTTCCTCGACGGTCAGGACTTGTCCGCGCTGGACGAGGATGGACGCCGCACGCTGCGCGCGACGAAAATCGGCATGGTGTTCCAGCAGTTTCACATCATCCCGTACTTGAACGCGCTGGAGAATGTGATGCTCGCGCAATATTATCACAGCGTCACGGACGAATCCGCCGCGCGCAAAATCCTCGCTGACGTTGGCCTGGCGAACCGATTGACGCACCTGCCCGCCGCCTTGTCCGGCGGTGAGCAGCAGCGGGTGTGCATCGCCCGCGCCTTGGTGAACGAGCCGCCGCTGCTGTTCGCCGACGAGCCGACCGGCAATCTCGACGAGGAGAACGAAATCATCGTGCTGGGTTTGTTGCAAGACCTGCACCGGCAGGGACGCACCATCGTGCTGGTCACCCACAACCCCGACCTCGCCGCCCACGCCGATCGCGTCATCCGATTGCACCACGGCAGGGTGGTGGAGTGAGCCGTTTGATGAAAACAAACAACGAAATGAAAACAAACAACAAAATGAAAATAAAAATCCCAGGCTGTTTTATCGTCGGTGCGATGGCTTTGCCGCTGATGCTGACCGCCGCACCAAACGATGGTTTGGAACGGGCCGTGGCGCAAGTTGATCGTGTTGCGACGTCAGCGATTAAGCTATCCGGCTACGCTGACGTTGGCTATGTGTATAATTTTGGCGCGCCGACGGTGGCGCGGGGCTTCGGCGCTGACCGTCAGCGGGGCGGCAACTTCAACGTCAGCCAAGTCCGCCTCGCGCTGGACAAGCCGCTGACGGTGGAAAACCGCTGGCAGGCAGGCTTCGGCGCGGCGCTGATGCTGGGCGAGGACGCGGCGGCGCTCAGCGGGCGGCGCGGTGTCAGCGCATTGTGGTTGCAACACGCCTACGTGTCCCTGCGCGCGCCGATTGGCAACGGGCTGGACTCGCGGCTGGGGCGGCTGTGCTCCATCCTTGGCTACGAGTCTGACGAACGCCCCGCCAACCTGAACATCACCAAAGGCGCCAGTGCCGCGCTCGACCCGTGCTTTGCCACCGGCGCATTCTTCAGCTATCCGGCGACGGAATGGCTGACCGTGCTCGCGGGCGTTAACAACGGCAGCGCCGCGGACACTAA
This sequence comes from Verrucomicrobiales bacterium, assembly GCA_031279715.1. Taxonomy (GTDB): domain Bacteria; phylum Verrucomicrobiota; class Verrucomicrobiia; order Methylacidiphilales; family JAAUTS01; genus JAIRPN01. The sequence goes on from JAITHY010000106.1 coordinate 4,320, forward strand.
TAACGGGTTCGACACGGACAGCGACGGCTACGCATTTTTCGGCGGCCTGCGCGCGCGGCACGACGGGCTGGGGCTGGCCTCGCAACTGGCGGTGCAATTCGCGCCGTGGGGCGAGGAGTGTCCGCGGCACGCCAACCACGCCAGCGCCATGTGCGCGGCGGACAACGGCCCCGTCGTCGGTGTCAACTGGTGGCTGGACTGGACGCCCAAAACCGCCGATGGACAATTGCTGCTGGCGCTCAACGCCTCGTTGTGGAGCTGGGGCAACACCATGATTATGCCCATGCCCATGCCGGCGAGCACCGCGACCTTCAGCGCCGTGGCGGCTTATGCGAAATACCAATTCACGCCGCTGATCAGCCTCGCCGGGCGCGTGGAATACGTCCACACCCACAACGGCGAGTTCAACGCGCGACGCGGCACCTCCTATTTTTGGAACAACGGCTTGGAAGACGGCGATTTGTACACGACCACACTGACAGCGGGTTTCAACGTGGCGGAGGATTTTTTAGTGCGCGTGGAATACCGTTTTGATTACGGTAAAAAAGCGTCCGCTGAGCATGACGGCGCGCATCTTGCCGCGGTAGAGGTGGTGTATGCGTTTTAACGCGGCGATTTTTTTGGCGGCGTGGTGCGCGCTGACTGTGAGCGATCCGCGCGCGACGAAACCCAATCCGCAAACTGTTGTGAAACCCGCCGGGGCTGTTTCACCGGCCAGGGAGAATCCGCGAAAGCTGACACCCAAAAAACCGTGCTGCCGCTGAGGTCCCGGCCGTTGATGATAGTTCATTGACGAAAGTCAATCGTTGGTTAGCATTTGGGGTTGAATCTCAAATGAGAATCCGCCAACCATCATGCCCACGCCGCTCATCGCTGTCATCGGCAACCCGAACACGGGAAAATCCACGCTGTTCAACAAACTCACCGGCAGCCGCCAGCGCGTCGGCAATTATCCGGGTGTCACGGTCGAGAAAAAAATCGGGCGGTTCAGCGTCAGCGGGCGCGAGGCGACATTGCTCGACTTGCCCGGCGCGTACAGCCTCGCCGCCACATCGCCGGACGAGCGTGTCGCTGTCGATGTGCTGACCGGTCACTCCGATTGCCCGCGTCCGGATCTCGTGATTTGCGTCGTGGACGCGGCAAACTTGCAGCGCAATTTGTTTCTCGTCATGCAAGTCGCCGACTTCGGCCTGCCGATGGTGCTGGCGCTGAACATGACCGACGAGGCGGAAAAACTCGGCATCACCGTCAGCGTTGAAAAACTTTCCGTCAAACTCGGCATTCCCGTCGTGCCAATGGTCGCGGTGAAAGGGCGTGGAATTGAGGAACTCAAAGCCGCTGTTGGAGGGTCGCTCAAGCATCCGCGCGCGCCGCTGCCGGTGACCTGGCCGCCTGCCGTCAATGACGCGCTCGCCGTGCTGGAAAATGGCATCGCTGACGGTGAGCGCGAGTCTTTGGCGCGTTCCGAATTGCGCCGCGTTTTGTTTGACGCCGACTCCGCGCTGCTTGAGCGCGCCGGTGTCCGCAAGGACCGCCTTGCCCCGCTGCTGGTGACGGCGCGCGAGCGGTTGTTCAAGGCGGGCCTGAATCCACTGGCGGCGGAGGCGCTGATTGTGTACCAACAACTCGGCGCGTTGCTCGCTGATGTTGAGATGCGCTCCGCCACGGGGCGCGCGCCGTTCTCGGATCAACTCGACCGCGTGCTTACGCATCGCGTCTGGGGCCTGGTGATTTTTCTCGGCGTCATGTATGTCGTTTTTCAATCCATTTACGCGTGGGCCGCGCCGCTGATGGACGCGATTGAAAAAACGTCCGCCGCCGCGCAAGAGATGGTCAGCGCATGGCTGGCGGACTTGCCCGTTTTGCAAAGCCTGCTCGCTGACGGTGTCATCGCCGGCATCGGCAGCGTGCTCGTGTTCCTGCCGCAAATTCTCGTGTTGTTTTTTTTCATAGCGTTGCTGGAGGACAGCGGCTACATGGCCCGCGCCGCGTTTTTGATGGACAAACTGTTCGGTTGGTGCGGGCTGAACGGCAAGAGTTTCGTGCCCATGCTCAGCGGCTTTGCGTGCGGAATCCCGGCGGTTATGGCGACGCGAGCCATTGAGGACCGCAAGTCGCGGCTGGCGACGGTTCTCATCGCGCCGCTGATGAGTTGTTCCGCTCGGCTGCCGGTGTATGTCATCATGATTGGCTCGTTCATTGAGCCGCGCCATGGCGCGCACTGGGCGGGCTTCACGCTGTTCGCCATGCATTTGCTCGGCTTGGCGCTGGCGCTGCCGCTCGCGTGGCTGTTCACGAAATTTTTGTTGCGGGGCCGGTCGCAGCCGTTTTTGCTGGAACTGCCGCCCTATCGCTGGCCCGCGCCGCTGAACGTGCTCTGGCGGATGTGGGAGCGCGGCGGACAGTTCGTCAAGCGCGCCGGCACCATCATCTTCGCCATGTCCGTGCTGATTTGGGCGCTGTGTTATTTCCCGCGTCCCGCTGACGTTGAGGAAAATGTGAAAGACAAATTGCTGCGGGCCGAACTTGCCGCCGGCAAATCGCGGGCCGCTGTTGACGCGGAATTGGCGGACGCGGAGTCGTCATTGTCAGCGGTGCTGGCGCGCACCCTCGGCGGCGCGTATCTGGAGCAAAGCTATCTTGGGCGCGCCGGCAAATTCATCCAGCCTGTGTTCGCGCCCGCCGGGTTTGACTGGAAAATCACCGTTGGTGTGCTGGCGAGTTTTCCCGCGCGCGAAGTCATTATCAGCACTCTGGGCATCATCTATCACCTCGGCGCTGGCACTGACGAGGAGAGCGAGCCGCTGCGAGAGAAAATGGCGGCGGAGCGCTGGCCCGCTGACGATGAGCTTGGCGCTCGGGCGGGCGCCCCCGTTTTCAACGTCCCCGTGGCGCTGTCCGTCATGGTTTTCTTCGCCCTGTGCTTGCAATGCGGAGCGACGGTGGCCGTCATCATCCGTGAGGCCGGCTTGAAATGGGGCGTTTTCAGTTTTTGTTACATGACCGCGCTGGCGTGGATCGGCGCCGTGCTGTGTTATCAAGTCGGCATGAGGATTTTCACATGAACGAGTGGCTTGACCAACTCATTGTCAGCGCATTGATTATCGGGGCGCTTGTTTATATTACGCTGGCTGTGATCAAAAAATTCAAGCCTTCCGCCTGCGGTGATGATTGCGTTTGTTCCGCAAAAAAAACGCGCGGGCGGCGGCGTTAAGCATGCGCGGCCTGGAGTTGCCAGGCCGCTGATGGTGAGGCGCGGGTCCGGCGTTTTTATTTGAATTGTGACAAAAAGCGGAGGTCGTTTTCGTAAATGAGGCGGAGGTCGCTGATGCCGTGCTGGAGCATGGCGAGCCGCTCAACGCCCATGCCGAAAGCGAGGCCGGTGTAACGCCGGCTGTCGATGTTCACGTTGTCAAAGACAGCGGGATCCACCATGCCGCAGCCGGCGATTTCGAGCCATTCCTTGCCTTTGACGGTGGCGCCGGAGCGCGCCATGTCGATTTCGAAACTCGGCTCGGTGAAGGGGAAGAAGTGCGGGCGGAAGCGGACGCGAGTGTCAGCGCCGATGAATTCCTTGAAGAAGTATTCCATTGTGCCCTTGAGGTCGGCGAGGGTGATGCCGTCGTCCACGACCAAGCCCTCAATTTGGTGGAAGAAGACGCCGTGGGTGGCGTCAATTTCATCGCGACGGTAGCAGCGTCCGGGGGCGATGATTTTAATCGGCGGTTTTTGTGTTTGCATGGCGCGGATTTGCACGGTGCTGGTTTGCGAACG
>JAITHY010000194.1 GCA_031279715.1 Verrucomicrobiales bacterium
CTGGCGCGATTTGGAGCAACGCTTGCAACGCGCCCTCGGCACCAAAGTCCGGCTCATTGGCACCGTCTCCAAGGGACATTTGGAAATCGACTACTACAACGAATCCGACCTGGAGCGCATTTTAGAAACGCTCGGCGTCAGCGGCGAATGATTTTTATTTATGCCCAACCGCGTTCACCTTCTGGACGAGACCGTGGCCAACCGCATCGCTGCCGGCGAGGTGGTTGAGCGTCCGGCCTCGGTGGTGAAAGAACTCGTTGAAAACGCGCTCGACGCGGGGGCGAAAAATATTCGCGTCGAAATTGAACGCGGTGGAAAAAGCTTTGTCAGGGTCAGCGACGACGGTTGGGGCATGAGTTACGACGACGCGCTGCTGGCGCTTGAGCGCCACGCCACCAGCAAGATTCGCAGCGCGGATGATTTGATGCACATTGGGACGATGGGGTTTCGCGGCGAGGCGTTGCCGAGCATCGCGTCGGTGAGCAAATTCAAATTGGTCACGCGCGAACCGGACAGCATCAGCGGAACGGAAATTTTTATCGACGGCGGCAAATTGAAGAGTGTCAGCGAGGCGGGTTGCGCGGCGGGAACCCAAATTGAAGTTCGCTCGCTATTTTTCCACGTCCCCGGCCGCCGTAAATTCTTGCGCTCCGATGTCACCGAGCGCGCACACATCGAGCAAATCATGCGGCTCGCCGCGTTGGCACGCCCAGACGTTGGTTTTGATTTTCTTGACGAGGGTCAACCGCCTTTGCGTCACCCCGCCGCGCGCGACTTAAAGGAACGGCTGCAACAAATTTACGGCGCGCGCTGGATGGAGATGATGATACCCGTCGAAGCCGCTGAGGGTGACTACACGCTCACCGGCTTCATCGGCAAGCCGGGCGTCAGCCGCGCTGACCGTCACGAGCATCATATCTTCGTCAACCGCCGCCCCGTGCAGACGCTGACGATGAACTTCGCCATCCTTGAGGGCTATCACAATTCCCTCATGCGCGGGCGATTCCCCGTGGCGGTTCTCTTCTTCCAACTCGACCCCGCGCGACTCGACGTCAACGTCCATCCCGCCAAACGCGAGGTGCGTTTCCGCGACGATTTCGATGTGCGCGGTTTTATCAGCCGCTCCATCGCCGGTGTCTTGCAACAACACAGTGGTAATCCTGTCCAAGTTTCCATCCCCGCGCCCTTCCCGCCCATCATCAGCGGCCAGCGCCCCGCTCCGCCATACCACCAACCCTCCGCTGTCCAACCTTCATCATCAGCGCCGCAACAAACGGATTTCATCAATCCGCAGGGTCACTCGCCGTTAATCTCCGCCGTTATCAAAATTGAAAAGGGCACCAACGTTGAGGTGCCGCTGGAGAAAAATCACGACCTCCGCATCCTTGGCGTCCTCCTCGGTTTGTATCTTGTCGCTGAGAATGACCAGGGCATCGTCCTCATCGACCAGCACGCCGCGCATGAGCGCGTTTTGTTCGAGCAAATGCTTGACCGCATGACCAAGGAGGAAGTCCTCAGTCAGCGGCTGCTGACACCCATCACCGTCGAACTCACACCGGAACAAACCGATTTTGTCGCCCGGCAACTCGACTCCTTGCAACTGGCGGGCTTGGGCGTGGACAGGCTCGGCGGCAACACCTTCGTCATCGATGCGTTGCCGCCGATGATCAAAACCCAGCGCATTGAGCAGTTTTTTCGCGACATGATCAGCGACCTTGAGCAAGCCGGCGGCGAGACACGCCGCAAGCGCAAGCTCAGCGAGGAAATCGTCGCCAAAACCGTCTGCCGCCACGCCGTCAAGGCAAACGACACGCTCGGCATGGCGGAGATGGAAAAGCTGGTCATCGACCTGCACAACTGCGCGCTGCCCTACACTTGCCCGCACGGGCGGCCAACCATGATATATTTAAGCCGTGGCGAATTGGAAAAAAAATTCGGCAGGGCGGTTTGAAATCGGAAAGGAAAAACTATGCATAACGAAACGATACACTCATTGGGAAAACTGCTGTTGCGTTTGTCCGTCGGCGGACTGATGCTCTGCCACGGCATCCACAAACTCACTCATGGAATGGCGCCCATCAAACAAATGCTGGCCGCGCATCATTTGCCCGTCGCGCTGGTGTACGGCGTCCCCGTCGGCGAAATTATCGCCCCGCTGCTGCTCATCCTCGGAATTTGGAGCCGGCTGGCGGGGCTGGTGCTGTCATTCAACATGGGCATGGCAGTCTTTCTCGCCTACGGCGCGGCGGCCTTGAACATTGACGCGCACGGCGGAGCGAACGCGGAACTGGCATTGCTTTATCTGTTCGGCGGCCTGGCGATAACCTGCCTCGGCAGCGGCAAGTTCGCCGTCTCCGGAGGCGCGGGGACCTGGAATTAAAATCACAGATTTTGAATCACGCTGACGATGAAGTCGGTCAAGTGATGACGTACCGACGCTAATGGTGAAAGGAATTTCATCAGCTTGCGAAGCTGCCACGGGTGAGTCGCCAGATAAAACGTCATCCTCAGCGGGGTGGTGACGCCTTTGGTTTGGTCATAGCCATGCGCCAATATTTTCACCGGCACCGTTTCGTGAGCTTCGTCGCTGACGGCGCGGATGGCGAGGAATTTCGCCGCAGAAGCAACGCGGGAAACGGCAGCGGTTTCCATGTCAACCAACCTGCATCCGGTGCGTTGAGCGAGAGCGTGTTTTTTTTCAGGCGTGTCAACGACATCGTCAGTGGTGTGCAGAATGGTTTCGTCGACAATGAAGGTTTGCCCTTTTTTCAAGTCCACCGTCAGCGCGCCGGCGAAACCGGCTAGGATGAGCGTGTCAGCGGGTTCTTGCGCCAACACTCCCCTCACCCGCCGCGCGGCCATTGCCGCGCCCATGCCGCTGATGATGACCGACACGTTTTTGCCGCTGATGGCGCCGCGATAACAGGGAACGCCGTTGATGGTGGAGCGGTGCTTGCCCGCCAACCGTGAGACCAATTCACCCGCTTCGTACTCGGTTGGAAAGGCGATGATCATGGAATTTCCACGGGGGCGATTTTCCAAATATTCCGCGCGTAATCGCTGATGGAGCGGTCACTGGAGAACTTGCCCAGGCGGGCGGTGTTCAACAAGGACATCTTCGCCCAGCGCTGACGGTCACGGTAAACCGCATCCAGTTCGTCTTGCGCGCGAACATAGTCAGCGTAATCCGCCAGCACCATGAACGGGTCGCCGCCATCCAGCAAGCTGTGGATGAGCGGGGTCAACGCGTCGTGCGGGTCGTTGGGTATGAAGTGGCGGGAGCCGAGCCAGTCAATGACCGTGCGGAGGTCTTCGTTGGTATTGTAATAGTCGTACGGATTGTAACCGCGCGCGCGCAATTCCTCAACTTCCTCAACTTTCATGCCGAAAATAAAG
>JAITHY010000193.1 GCA_031279715.1 Verrucomicrobiales bacterium
GCGCCACCGAAGTTGCCGGGCGTGCATACCTTTCTGGCATCATTTCCCCGCTCAAACGCGTTTTCGTTTGAGCCGGGGCGGGATTTGCGCCGTCTGTGTCAAAATTGCCATCCGCCTAGGGCTAAGCGACATTCAAGACCACCAGCGGAGTAACAGCCCAGACGGGGCTGTCGCTGGAATCTGAATGTCGATTAGCCCCAGGCCACTGACCTACTCCGCCGCCGCGCACGCCTCGGTCTTCAGAATCAACGGACGCTTCCCGTACTGCTGTTCATACGCCGCTGACAGTGACGCGCAAAATGGGTCGGCGTCCTTGCGCCGGACCAAATTGATCGTCGCGCCGCCGAAGCCGCCGCCGCTCAGTCGCGCGCCAAGGCATGCCGGCGATTTCCTCGCCTCGCCGACCAGAAAATCCAACTCTTCGCAACTGTTCTCAAAATTATGAATCGAACTCTCATGCGATTCGAACATCAGCGCGCCGAATTCCTTCATCTTGTTGTTGGCCAGCAAATCCCGCGCGCGTGTCACGCGCTCATTTTCACCCACGACATGCGCGGCGCGTTTATAGACGCGCCCGGGCAATTTCGCGCGCGCCGCCTCCAGCCCGCTGGCGGTGACGTCCCGCAACGCCTTGACCCCCAGCAAGCGCGCCGCCGCCTCGCACGATTCGCGCCGCTCGTTGTACTCGCCCGCCGTCAGCGCGTGCTTCACGCCGCTGTGCGCGATGACAAACTCAACGTCAGCGCCCAGCGGCAGATGGCTGATTTCAAACGCGCGGCAGTCAATGTACGTCGCGTGATTTTGTTTGCTCAACGCCACCGAAATTTGGTCGAGTAATCCGCACTTGACGCCCGCGTACGTGTGCTCCGCCGCCTGCCCGACGCGCGCGAGATCAAGCCGGCTCATCTCGTACGGGAACAATTTTTGCACCGTCAGCGCCGTGGCAATCTCCAGGGACGCGCTGCTGCTCAACCCCGCGCCGATGGGAATCGTGCTTGAAATCTCCGCGTCGAACCCGCTGACGGTGACACCGCGCCTCCGCAACTGCGCGACGACGCCGAGAATATAATTCGCCCACGTCTCACGGCCCTGCGGCGCGAGGTTGTCGAGCTTGCCCGACCAATGCCGGTCAAACTCCCGCGCATACAAATTAATCTCGCCCGCGTCATTCGCATCGGCGCTGATGGTGGTGCCATAGGAAATGGCGAGCGAAAGCACCAGCCCCTCGTTGTAATCCGTGTGATTGCCGAGCAATTCCGCCCGCCCCGGCGCGTAGGTGGTAATCATATCAGTAATTCCGTTATGCTGTCCGTCACCAACCGGCCCTTCACCGTCAGCGCGGCATTGCCATTCACTATAACAAGCAGTCCCTCCCGTTCAAGATTTCTCAGCGTCCCGTCTTTGCCCGCCAGAGCCGTCAGCGTGACGCCCTCGCGCGTGCGAAGGCCGAGCATGATGCGCTCCGAATTTTTCACGCCGACTGTCAGCGGCTCAATCTCGCGCGGCGGCGCGCCGGTCCGCGTCAGCGTCTCCACATAACGCTGATTATCCGCGATATTTTGCCAGCGTTCCATCCCGACAGTGGAGCAGGCGCCCGGGCCAATGCCAATGTAATCCTCTCCCCGCCAATACGCGCGGTTGTGCGCCGATTCAAAACCCGCGCGGGCGTAATTGGAAATTTCGTAAAACTCAAACCCGTGTCGCGCCAAAAAATCTCCCGTCCGCAAAAAAAACTCACGCTCACGGTCGGCGTCCGCGCGCCAAACGCCCGCTGACAGTCGCGCGAAAAATTCCGTGTCCTCCTCGTAATTCAAATTGTAAGCCGAAATATGCTCCGGGCGCGCCGCCACAGCCGCTGACAATGACCGCTGCCACCGCTCAAAACTTTGCCCCGGCAGCGCAAACATCAAATCCAGATTGATATTGTCAAAACCCGCCGCCCGCAAAATTCGCATCGTCCCGCGCACCGCCTCCGCGTCGTGCCGCCGGCCAAGCATTTTCAGCGTCTCCCCGTCAAACGCCTGCGCCCCCAGGCTGGCGCGGTTCACCCCCGCCGCGCGCAACACCGCCGCCTTGCGCGCGCTGACCGTCAGCGGGTTCGCCTCGAACGTAAACTCCCTCGCCGTCAGCGGCCAGCCGGCAAACAATTCCTCCAACTGCGTCACCGACAGCGCCGACGGCGTCCCTCCGCCGAAATAAATGGTCTCCGTCCGCAAGTCAAAATTCTCCCGCGCCCACTTCAACTCCGCCAGCAACGCCGCCGCAAACCCGCGCGTCTCCCCCGGCACATTGCGCGTTTTGAAAAAACCGCAATACGGGCAAATATGCGTGCAAAACGGCACATGGACATACAGGTGACGGACAGCGGACATCAACGCAGTTTAACCGCGGAAACACGGAACACACGGAAATTAACACCGTGTCGTTGTTCCGCATATTCCGTATTTCCATGGCCCAAAAAAATTCCCAAAACGCCACCGGCCTGTTAACCTGACAACCATGAAACCACCCGTCGCCCTAATCACCGGCGCCGCCGGGGGGCTTGGCGCCGCGCTCGCCAAACACCTCGCGCAAAACGGTTATGCCGTCGCCGTGCATTATCGTCACAGCCAGCGGAAGGCCGCCGCGACGCTCAGCCACATCACCGCCAGGGGTGGCGCCGCCGCCCTCTTTCAAGCTGACCTCGCGGTGGAGCGTGACGCGCGGCGGCTGGTTGGCAAAGTCGCCGCAAAATTTCACAAGATTGACCTGCTCATCAACAACAGCGGCACATACCGCGAAAAAAATCTCGCGTCACTGTCAGCGGAGGAATGGTTTGAGGGCCTCAACAGCACCGTCACCGCCGCCTTTTTCACCACCCGCGCCGCCCTGCCGTGGCTGCGCAAATCCGCCCGCGCCCGCGTCATCAACATCGGCGACGCCGCCGCTGACCGCGTCGGCGCGCGCGACCTCGCCCTGAGCTACCACATCGGCAAAACCGGCGCGCTGATGCTCACCAAAACCCTCGCGCAAGAAGCCGCGCGCCACGGCGTCACCGTCAACATGATTTCCCCCGGCTGCCTGGAAAACAGCCTCATCCTGCCCGACGTCAAAAAAATCCCCGCCGCCCGTTACGGCACCTTCGACGACATCTGGAACGCGGTTGCGTTTTTATTAAAGCCCGAAAGCAACTACCTCACCGGCGCCAACCTCATCGTCAGCGGCGGCTGGAATTTGCGATAATCAAAATTATTTTTGCGCCGCCGCATAGCCCTCGCGGAACGAGGGAAATAATGGACGCCAGCCAAGCGCCCGTAATTTTTTATTGCAAACCCGCTTGTTGGTCAGCCCGCGCTTTTGGGGCGACTCTTCCGCCGCTGACGGCGGCATGGGCCGGTCATATTTTTCACACAACCACGCGAAAATTTCATGATAGCTCGCCGGATCATCGTCGCTGACGTTGAACACTTCTCCGCCGGCGTCGTTCCGGTTGAGCAAGAACCCAATCGCTGACACCGCGTCTTGGTGATGAATTTGATTCAACATCCGCCGACCATCAGCGGGCAGGCGCGCCGTGCCATTCAACAACCGGTCACGCAACGCCAGGCGCCCGTTCCCATAAAGCGCCGACAAGCGCAACACCACTCCGCCTGCCTCAGCGGTGAGTTGCTCGGCGGCCAACAAAATTTTACCCGTTTCGCTCTCCGCCGCTGACGGTGAGGTTTCATCCACCCATGAACCGTCGTTTTGCGCATAAACAGATGTC
>JAITHY010000205.1 GCA_031279715.1 Verrucomicrobiales bacterium
GGCGCAGTTGCGGGAACTCGCTGACAGTGACGGCTTCGCGCGGCTGGAGCGGCTGGGTGCGCGGCTGGAGCGTGGCGCGCGGGCATTGCTGGCGGAGAAAAAATTGCCGTGGCGATTTCACCGGCTCGGCTCGATGTGGTGTTTGTTCTTCACTGTCAGCGACGTGAAAAATCTCGCCGATGCGCAGACCGCGGACATGGCGGCGTTTAACAGGTATTTTCACGTGATGCTGGAGGGCGGCGTGTATGTGCCGCCGTCGCAATTCGAGACGTGTTTTATTTCGCTGGCGCACACGGAGGTGGAGATTGACCGGACGCTGACGGTGATGGAAAAGGCGCTGCGGTGAGCGTTGCGGTTGTCGCAAAGATTTACTCGCCGCCGTTTTCACCGCCGCCATGTGAGTTTGAATTTTCACTGTCAGCGGCGGTTGCCCGGCGTTTCAAAGGCGCGAAATCGCGGCCCTGAAATTTTTATTGTCATCGTCAGCGAGAAACATTCTTGCCAATATTCCCGAAATAAAATAAACTTTTCCCCGTGATGAACAAGGAGTGTGCTTAACGGGTGTCATTTTTTGACGATTTCCTTCCTGCTCTCTACCCCTATAAACAGACAGGAAGGACGCCGCGGGTGAAACCGCGGCCGCCCCTTCCCCCACCCCATTACTCCCCGGGGGAAGGGGCGCTTGTTTTTTTGACGGCGGTTTGTTTTGCCGCGCTGAGGGTGACAAGTGAATTATTTCTTTCCGGCGGTGAACGTCAGCGCGCCGTTTTTTAGCGCGATTTCCACGGTGTCACCGTCAGCGATTGCCCCTGACAGGAGTTGGCGCGCCAATGCCGTTTCCACCTCGCGCTGCAAATAACGCTTCAGCGGGCGCGCGCCATAAACGGGGTCGTGGCCGGCGCGGGCGATGTGCTCCCTGGCGGCGTCGGTCAGCGTCAGCGTGATGTTCCGCTCGCGCAAACGGGCGCGCAGTTGCTCCAGGATTAGGTTTACGATGCGCGTGATTTCCGTCAGCGTCAGCGGCTTGAACAGCACGATGTCGTCCGCGCGATTCAAAAATTCCGGGCGGAAATGCCCGCGCAACTCGCCCAGCACGAGGTCGCGCACCTTGTCGTTGATGGCGCCATCGTCAGCGGTGTTCTCCAGCAAATGCGGACTGCCGATGTTCGATGTCATGATGATCAGCGTGTTCTTGAAATCCACCACGCGGCCCTGGCTGTCCGTGAGCCGCCCGTCGTCGAGGATTTGCAAAAAGATGTTGAACACGTCATGATGCGCCTTCTCGATTTCGTCGAACAAAATCACCGCGTAGGGTTTGCGCCGCACGGCCTCGGTCAACTGCCCGCCCTCCTCGTGGCCGACGTAGCCGGGCGGCGCGCCGATGAGCCGCGACACGGCGTGCTTCTCCATGTATTCGCTCATGTCAATGCGGATGATATTGTCCTCGGCATCGAACAGCGAGGCCGCCAGCGCGCGCGCCAGCTCGGTTTTTCCGACGCCTGTCGGGCCGAGGAAAATGAACGAACCGATGGGCCGCTTCGGGTCTTTCAAACCGCTGCGCGCGCGGATGACCGCGTCGGCGACCGCCCGCACCGCCTCGTCCTGCCCGATGACACGCTCGTGCAGCACGTCGTCGAGATGAAGCAATTTTTCCTTCTCGCCCTCCAGCAATTTGCTGACCGGCACGCCAGTCCAGCGCGAGACCACCTCGGCGATTTCGTCGGCGGTGACCTCCTCGCGCACCAGCAGCGTGCCCTTGCGTTTTTTCAGTTCATCGTCAGCGGCCTTGATTTTCTTTTCAAGGCCGGGAATTTTTCCGTATTTCAACTCGGCCACGCGGTTGAGGTCGTTGTTGCGTTGCGCGACTTCCATTTGGTGTCGCGTTTTCTCCAACTCCTCGCGCACGCCGCGCACCGACTCAATCGCCGATTTCTCGTTCGACCACCGCGCCTTCAGCGTGTCACGCTGCGCCTTTAACTCGGCGAGTTCTTTCTCAAGGTCGGCGAGGCGCGCCCTGGCCGCCTTGTCCTTTTCCTTCCGCAGGGCCTCGCGCTCGATTTCAAGCTGCAACACGCGCCGCTCCAGGGACTCCAACTCCTCCGGCATGGATTCAATCTCCGTGCGGAGTTTCGCGGCGGACTCGTCCACCAAGTCAATCGCCTTGTCCGGCAAAAAACGGTCGCTGATGTAGCGGTGCGACAACACGGCGGCGGCGACCAGCGCGCTGTCCTGAATGTGGACTCCGTGGTGCAATTCGTAGCGCTCGCGCAGCCCGCGCAAAATCGAGATGGTGTCCTCGACCGACGGCTCGCTGACCATCACCGGCTGGAAGCGCCGCTCCAGCGCCGCGTCTTTCTCAATATATTTGCGGTATTCGTCCAGCGTGGTCGCGCCGATGCAATGCAACTCGCCGCGCGCCAGCATTGGCTTGAGCATGTTGCCCGCGTCCATCGCGCCCTCGGCTTTGCCCGCGCCGACCATCGTGTGGATTTCGTCGACAAACAAAATGATTTGCCCCGCTGACTGTGACACCTCCCGCAACACGGCCTTGAGGCGTTCCTCGAACTCGCCGCGGAATTTCGCGCCGGCGATGAGCGCGCCGATGTCGAGTGTGATGATGCGCCTGTCCTTCAGCGACTCCGGCACGTCGCCGGCGACGATGCGCCGCGCGAGGCCCTCGACGATGGCGGTTTTGCCGACGCCCGGCTCGCCGATGAGCACGGGATTGTTTTTCGTGCGGCGTGAGAGCACTTGGATGGCGCGGCGGATTTCCGCGTCGCGGCCGATGACGGGGTCGAGCTTGTTCTGCCGCGCGAGCCGTGTCAAATCGCGTCCGTATTTTTCGAGCGCCTCGTAAGTGCTCTCCGGATTTGCGCTGGTCACGCGCTGGTTGCCGCGCACCAGCGTCAGCGCCTTCAAAAAGTCGTCCTTCTTCAACCCCGCCTCCTCGAACACGCGCCCGACGCCGCTGTGTTTGTCCTCGTCGAACATGGGCAGCGTGAGATGTTCCACGCTGACATACTCATCCTTCAATTTTTTCGCCTCGTCCCGGGCTTTTGTCATCAGTGAGTTGAGCCGCTGCGTGACATACACGCCCTGCGGCGTTCCGTGCGACTGGCTGAGCTTCGGCACTCTGGCGAGTTCTCTTTCCAATTTCGACAACAGCAACTCGACTGACATTTGGCATTTTTCCACCAAGCGCGGCACCAAGCCGTTCTCCTGCGTCGTCAGCGCCAGCAGCAAATGCTCGACATCCACATTCTGATGTCCCAGTTTCGCCGCGACCTGCTGTGCCTCGGCCAAGCCGAGCTGTGCCTTTTCCGTAAATTTGTTCAAATCCATAACATACTCCTCATTTCTTTTAATAAGCTATCATATTTGTTGCAAATCCCGTGCCAAAAAAATCCCCGCTGACTGTGAGCATGCTGTTTTTGCAATTTATTAAGCAAGAGACGGTTATAAAAAACCAAAATTTGGCAGGCTAAGCTTAGTTGACACCATCAGCGACATTATGTCGCTGATGGTAAAACAATTGAAGCACACAGAGTCAACGTGTCTCTTTTGGCAGACACTCAGGGAGCGTGATTGATTTTGTAATACTTTCATCATCAGTTGGTTGTGATATTTATATCAGCATCAGCGGACTGGCACGAAGTATGCAGGATTACTTCTAGAAACCCTTAACAAAAAATGAAAGGAAAATAACATGAAAATAGTACAATGGAATCCCGCAAAGGAACTGGACGAATTTCAACATCGCTTGAGTTCGTTTTTCAACAGGCGTGAGGAGGGCGTTTGGGCGCCTTTGGTGGACGTGGTCGAGGAGGAAAAGGACTTTGTTATCAAGGCCGAAATTCCCGATGTTGACCGCGAAAATATCAAGGTCACTGTCAGCGACGGCGTGCTCACCCTCAGCGGCGAGCGCAAGTTCGAGCAGGAGAACCGGACCAAAACCTATCATCGCGTCGAGCGCGGCTACGGCAGTTTCGCGCGCAGCTTCACGCTGCCGGAGGCGGTCGAGGCGGAAAAAGTCACGGCCGATTGCAAAAACGGTTTGCTGACCGTGCGCGTGCCCAAGGCCGCGAAGTCCCTGCCGCGCGAGGTCGAGGTGAAAATCTCGTAAAATCACATTGTCAGCGGGCGGAGTTCGGGGCATAGTCTTCGGCTCCGCCCGACTGTCAGCGACGGTCACCCTCAGCGGCGGATTTTTTTAAAAGGAGCAATGAGATGAGTGCAGGATGTGGATGTGGCAACGCGTGCGGTTGCGCGGCCAAGAAGGAAAAACCGGCGGCGGGCAAGCCCGCTGACCGTAAGGTGATTAAAAACGGCAAGGGTTCCGCGCCGCGCAACATCAGCGCCAGGTTTCGCAAAAATTTTGACGGCATCCGCTGGTCGGCGCGGCGCGCGCTGAAGCCGGGCGAGAAATTTGTGAAAGCGTATTGAATTTTTCTTTTTGCCGGCGCGGAGCTTTGCTTTAATAAGCCAATTATGTCCACCACGCTAACCGCCCGTTACGCCGCCCATGGCAATCCGGTCGAAGTCATTGAGCTTGCCGGGGAACAATTCAACGCGCCCGCTGACGGTGAGATTTCTGTGCGGATGATGTTCGCGCCGCTTAATCCTTCCGATATTAACATGCTGGAAGGCACTTACGGCGTGAAGGCCGCGCTGCCCGCGGTCGGCGGGAACGAAGGCGTTGGGCGCGTCGAGGCGGTGGGCGTCAACGTCAGCGGCTTCGCGGTCGGTGATTGGGTGAAACCGCCGGGCGCGCGCGGCACGTGGCGGCAGGCGCTGACGGTCATCGCGGCGGAGTGCGTCAAGCTGCCCGCGTCACTGTCAGCGGAACAGGCCGCGATGATTTACGTGAACCCGCCCACCGCGTGGCGGATGCTGCATGATTTTGTCACGCTCGCTGACGGTGAGTGGATTATTCAAAACGCCGCCAACAGCGCCGTCGGACGCTGCGTGATTCAAATTGCGAAAGCGCTGGGCTGGCGCACCATCAACCTCGTGCGGCGCGAGGATGTGGTTGACGAACTCAAAGCGCTGGGCGGCGACATCGTCAACGTCGAAACACCGGACACGTTCAAGCAAATCAAAACATGGACAGGCGGGCAATTTCCACGGCTGGCGCTCAACGCCGTCGGCGGCGACAGCGCCGGCACATTGTCCAGGAGCCTCGGCGCGGGCGGCAAATTGGTGACATACGGAGGCATGTCCAAGCAGCCCGTCAAACTCGCCACCGGCCCGCTGATTTTCAAGGACTTGAGCTACCACGGTTTCTGGATGACGCGCTGGTACGCCACGCACAGCCCCGCTGAGCGTGACGAAATGTACGCGCAACTCGCCAAGTTGTTCGCTGACGATCAACTCAAAATTGCCGTGGAAAAAATCCACCCACTCGTGGAAATTAAATCCGCCATTGCCAGCGCGCTGCAAGAAAAGCGCGGCGGGAAGATTTTGCTGGATTTGAAGTAACCTAATTTATATTCTGGTGGCCAATGAGTATGAGTTGGCCAACTTGTAGCATGCACACTATTTATCGGATAATCTTCAAAATTTGGCGCAAGAAACGGTTTGAATTACTTGTAAAATTATTACGACCGAAACTGACGGATAAGTTGCTGGATATTGGCGGTTATCCCAATGAATGGACTCAATATCCGCGCATCGTGGGGAAAATAGACACCCTTAATGTTCATGAGGTGGCTTGGGATACGGCGAAAGCTCCCGAATATGAAATCAATATGCTGGTTGGGGACGGATGCCGGTTGTTATTTGCCGACAAAAGTTATGACATTGCTTTTTCCAACAGTGTGATTGAGCATGTTGGGTCATGGGACAGGCAGCAGGCGTTTGCCGCGGAAATCCGTCGGGTGGGAAGGGCGGTGTGGTTGCAAACGCCCGCTTTTGAGTGTCCGATTGAACCGCATTTCATGGCGTTGGGGGTTCACTGGCTGCCCATGCGAATGCGCAAATTTGTGACATTCTGGCTGACCCCGTGGGGCTGGTTGATGCG
>JAITHY010000212.1 GCA_031279715.1 Verrucomicrobiales bacterium
AAAACTTGTTTCGGCGGAGTTCGCATGACGGCTTTTGGCACCTCAGCCATGAGTCCCATGAGTTCGCGGGCAGGGCGCATGGATGCGATTCGGGTGCTCAACCGCCGCTTGGATAAAACTGTCATTGAACACCGCGACTGGCGGGAAGTTGTGCAATCCTACGACCGATCCGAAACCTTCTTCTTCGTTGACCCGCCGTATCTCGATTGCAAAATTTCCCTGTACGACCAATGGGACGCTTACGATGCGCGGCTACTGCGGGAAGTGTTATTCAATTTAAAAGGACAGTGGTTGCTGACGTTCAACGATACTCCCGAAATCCGTCGCATCTTTGACGGCTGTGAATTTAAGGAAGTCAGCCGTTGTCTGGGCATCAATAACACGCAAGAAACCAAATTTTACAACGAGCTTATCATTTGCCCTAAAACCGAAGAGACCGGTCAAACGTGATAAAAGCAATGCCGGAAATAGATCACGAACAACTCATCAGTACCAAGGATGCAATCCTGCGGCTTGGTGGTTCGCAAAAACTATTTCGTCGCTCCATAGCTTGCGGCTGGTTGAAGGCGACTTATTGCGGAACACATGGCACCCCCAACTTGTTTAGATCAGTTGCGCTGGATGAATTGATTATTCGCCTTGATAGGGGTGAACGTCCCCCGTTATTGCCATGCGAATTGAAACAAAAGGGGTTCCTTGCCATTTCCAGTGGATAGCGGCTAAAAAGCTGGATGGAACTTGAACATACCATCCATGCAATGTTGGCTCTTGGCGACCAGTGGGCTGTCGTCAGTTGCCGTTACGAACCTCAACAGCAAACCTTCTTCATTCTCATCAAGGAGACCCCGGCGCTCTGGCAAAACCTGCGCTGTCCGGGCGATGAGAGCCCCATGTTTTGTTACGACCATGTTGGACGCACCTCTTGGAAGCATCTCAACATCTTCAACCAAAGCTGCGTCCTTCAATGCGATCTGCCCCGCGCCAAGTGCCGTCTCTGCGGCCGCGTTTCCCGCGTGAAGCCCCCTTGGGAAGGGCGCGCCAAGCACTTTACCACGGCCTTTGAAGCCTTCGCCCTCACCCTGATGCGCGAGATGCCGGTGCGCAAAGTCTCCCAGCTCACCCAGGTCTCCGACGGCAGGATCTGGCGCATGTTGCTCGCCCATGTCGAGCACGCTTACTCCCAACTTGACATGTCCAACGTCTCGCTCGTTGGCGCCGACGAACTCAACCGGCGCAAGGGGCACCACTATCTCACCCTCTTCTGCGACCTTGACCAAAAACGGCTCCTCTTCGCCACCCCTGGCAAGGACGCCACAGTCTGGCCTCGCTTCGCCCAAGTGCTCCAGCAGCACGGCGGCCATCCACGCAAAGTCTCGCACATCTCCATTGACATGAGTCCGGCTTATAAAAAGGGCGTCCTTGATGACTTTTCACACGCCACGCTCATCTTTGACAAATTCCATTTGATTGCTCATGCCGGCGACGCGGTTGACCGCGTTCGGAGGATCGAGGCCGCCCTGGACTCCTCCCGCCGCTCGCTGCTTAAAGACACCAGATGGCTCTGGCTTAAAAACCCCTCCAACCTCTCGGATCCCCAGCTTCAGCGGCTTAATCGCATTGACCTCCAAGCTCTCTGGACCGCCAAAGCCTACCAAATGAAACTCGCGCTCCAACACCTTTACACCCTCCCCGCCCATCGCGCGAAACGGCGGCTCCTCTCCTGGTGCAAATGGGTCAAACAGGCTTCCTTAAAAGCCCCGCGCAATGTCCTCAAGCCCATGCTCAGGGTCGCCCTCCTCATAGAAGCCCACCTCAATGGCATCCTCGCCCACTGGCAGCACCGTCTCACCAACGCCTTCCTCGAAGCCCTCTCCTCCATCTTCTCCGCCACCAAACGCAAAGCCAGGGGCTACCGCTCCATCAAATACCTCACCGCCATGCTCTACTTCTCCGCCTCCAAACTCAACCTCCCTCACCTCGTTCCACTCTAATTACGGAAGAACCACAAAAGGTCTGTTCAAAAAAAGTTGATTGACTTTCATTTTTTTGAATTTCTGTCTTTTTTCGCAGGACAAAATCGCAAAGAATTCATAATTTTCTCATGCCCGTCTTTCCCGCATAAATACAAGAAATTGCTTGGGGCTAATTTGGGGCTAATTAATCCCCCTATCAACTCCATGCGAGATTTGTCACGATTGAACTTGGTTGATTGACTTTCGAGGTGCTTAGCTTATTGAATTTCAGAAGATTGAGACTTAAATAAAAGAGAATGGGCAGAAGTGGATTCGAACCACTGAAGCTAAAAGCAGCAGATTTACAGTCTGCCCCGTTTGGCCACTCCGGAATCTGCCCGAAGAGGGGTGAATAGTATGGATTGTTCCGATATTCGTCAACACGCGAAATGAAAAATTTTCACTGTCAGCGGGCGGCGGCGCAGTGGGTAATTTGCGCGCGGATGGCGGCTTTGACTTCCAGCAGCATGATGTTTTCCGCCGCCATGCGCTCGATGCCCTTGGTGTGGCTGATGGACGGGCTGATGACGTAGTCGCCGCGCCAGACATAGGTTTGCGACTGTCCGCTGACGGGCCAAAATTCGTACAGCGTGATGGAGAGATAATAATTGGATGCGGAGTAATAGGTGAAGTCCGCCACTTGGCAACCATGCTCGGTTTTGCCCGTATGAATTACGCCCAGCGCGAGATTTTGTCTTCCCTGGATTTTTTCATTCGCCCAATAATGGACGGGTGGTTCGCCGTCGCCGGATTTTCCGGTCATGATGGCGTCCATGATATTCATGAAGCGCTTGAGAACGGGCGGGCGTTGTTTGAGCAGGGAAACCAGTTCCGATGCGGGTTGGAAGGTGGTGTTGGCGAAATCGTAAGGCGCTGTTTTTATCAAGCCGCCGTTTTGAAAAGCCGTCGCGCGGTTGAGCAGCAGCGCGCGCCAGGCGTGGTTGGCGGAGTCACTGTCAGCGAGTTGTTGTTGCTCCGTGTTGGAAAGATTAAGTCCCCTGGCGGTTTTGAGCGCGGGATTGGTCACCGTCAGCGCGGCGAAATCGTTTGCGGTGGTGGGCCGGGCAAGCGGGGAGTCGTTTTCGGTGGGGTTTGTGGATACGTCGCGAATGATTTTCACCGCCTGCGCCGGTGTGACGGGCAGCAGGTAATTTGACTCGGTGCCGATGTTGAGCGCGGAGCCGGATATTGGCATGCGTGAACTGCTGATGGCGCCGTTGGCCAGCGCCGACGGGTTGGCGAATGCGCGGGTTTCCTCCCAACCTTGCGCATGGGCCTCCGTCATGGTTAGCACCGCCAGCATGGGCAACATCAAGAAGCGCATAACCTTCAAAATAGAGAAGGTTTTGATTTACGCAACCCTATTGCCAAAGCGTTCCATTGCGATGAGGTCTTGGGCAATTTGGGTTTGCAACGCTGACAGTGATGAAAATTTTTGCTCGGCGCGCCAGAATTGTTTGGGGTGAACGCTGACGGTGACGCCGTACAAGTCGCCGCTGAAGTTCAGCAGGTGGGCTTCGACGGTGGTGCGTTGAGGGGCGAGGGTTGGTTGGTTGCCGATGTTGATGGCGGCGGGGTATGGACGGTTGCTGATGGTGACGGTGCCAAAATACACGCCGCGCGGGGGGAGGCATTGGTCGAGGGTGTCAAGATTAGCGGTGGGGAAGCCCAGTTGCCGCCCCAGTTGCCGTCCGCTGACGATGGTGCCGAATAGCGAGTACGGTTTGCCCAACAACTCGGAGGCCGTGGAGAGTTGTCCGCTGAGGATGAGTTCGCGGATGCGGCTGCTGCTGATGGGCGTGCCGTGGTGCGTGACGCAGGCGTCTGCCCGCAGCGTGATGCGGCGCGCGGCGCACCAGCGGCGGAGCAGGGGGAGGCTGCCGGCGCGGTGGTGGCCGAAGCGCCAGTTGGCGCCGACGGCAATGCGTTGCAATTTGGGACAGGCGTCGCCCAGTTGTTGTAAAAATTTTTCCGCCGTTGTCCGCGCCATTTGCCGGTCAAAGGGCAGGAGCACGGCGTGCCGCACGCCAAGGGCGGCGAGGTCGTGCAGCTTGTGCGGCAAACCGGTCAGCAACAGCGGCGCCTGGTCGGGAAATAAAAACGCCTGCGGGTGAGGCTCGAACGTCAGCACGCTGTCATGGTCAGCGTTGGCGATGACGTGCTGGTGCCCGCGGTGGAGGCCGTCGAAGAAGCCGAGCGCGAGCGCGTGGATGTCACGGTCAGCGGCCTCGGCAAATGAGCGGCACAGGTTCATTGACGGCGGATGCGCGAAATATCCGCGAGGCCGAGGATATGCGGCTGCAAGTCGGCGGCGCTGCCGATGGCCTCCAAGTCGTCGCGGGTGACTGCGTGGTCCAGGGTGAAATTCCCCGACCGCGTGCGCCGCAACGCCGCGAGGTGCCCGCCGCAGCCCAGGGCCTGGCCAATGTCGTGGCAGTAGGTGCGGACGTAAAAACCCTTGCTGCATTTGATGACGAAGTCGACGGTGGGCGGTGCGATGCGGGTCAGCCGGTAGGAGTAGACGTGCACCAGTCGCGGTTCGCGTTCGACGACTTTTCCTTGCCGTGCCAGTTTATAAAGTGGCACGCCGTCTTTTTTCAATGCGCTGACCATGGGCGGGGTTTGGTAAAAGTCACCCTTGAACTTGTCGAACGCGCGTGTCAACTCCAACTCGGTCAGCGGTGGAACGGGCTTGGTTTCGGTGACTTCGCCCTCGGCGTCTTGTGTGGTGGTGGTGGCGCCCAGCCGCAGTGTGCCGGCGTATTCTTTGTCTTCGGACATGAGCAAGTCCTGCACTTTGGTTGCGCGGCCGAGCACGAGCATGAGCAGTCCGGTTGCCATTGGGTCGAGGGTGCCGCAATGTCCGACTTTTTTAAATTTGAAGCGGTGGCGGATGTAGTCGACGACGTCGTGGGAGGTGCAGTTGGCGGGTTTGTCCACGAGCAGCAGCCCGTCGGGTTGTTGGGGGATGGTCATAAGGCTTTTCTGAGTTTGTCCAGGACGAGTTGGCGGTTGGCGGCGCCGTCCTGTTTGAAGCCGATGCCCGCCGCGCCGGGATGTCCGCCGCCGCCGAAGGTCACGGCCAGGTCGCTGACGTTGATGGCGTCCTTGGAGCGGAGGCTGACTTTTAGTCCACCGTCGGCTTTGAGTTCAAAGAACGCGGACAATTCCGTTCCGCTGACGGTCAGCCCGGTTTCGACGATGCCCTCGGTGTCCTCCGGCAGAGCGCCGCAGTCGGTGAAGTCTTGCGCTGTCAGCGTGGTGTGGGCCAGCGCGCCCTCAAACTGCCAGTTGGTCCATGCGCGTTGCTGCAATTTGAAGCTCGTCGGGCTGATGTTTTGGTAACAGTGTCGGGCCAGCGCTGTTGGGTCGGCCCCCGCCGCTACCAACCGCGCGGCTTGGTCAAATGTGTGCGCGTTGGTGCCGCGGTGGTGGAAGGAGCCGGTGTCCGTTAGCAATCCGACATACAGTGCGGTGGCGATGTCCGTCATTAACGGCCAGTTGGCCGTGGTGATGAGATCAAGGATGATGCCGGCGGTGGCGGGTTGTGATGGGGTGATGAACTGGCGCCGACCATAGCCTGTATTGCTCACATGATGATCAATGTTCCAATCCACGCTGACGTTGACAACAGGCTTGAGCGAATCGACCAGCCCCAGACGTTCTTCGGTGGAAGTATCCAGCGCGATGATTAAATCCGCTTCGGGCAACCGCGCTGGAGTTCGCTCAATCAACTCCGCATGCGGCAGGAAGCGGTACGTCTGGCTCAAGCCGTCACGATTGAAAATGCGTACCGCCTTGCCCAGCGCCCGCAAACACAGCCCCAGCCCCAGTGCGCTGCCATAAGCATCCCCATCGGGTCGAAGGTGGCTGAGCAGGATGACCGAACGGGCCGGCGTCAGCGCCCTAATCAACTCATCATAAGCATGCATATTGGAGATAGCATTCCACAATTCCGCGCCGCGGTCATTATTTTTTTCTGCCAACCGCGCACTTGTCGGTTCTTTTCATGCGGATGAAGGGGGGGACTAAAAAAATAAAACCCGCTGCGGCGCGAGCTTTTTCACCGTCGCGGGTTGAGTGTTTTGTTGGAAACGTAACCGTTTCGTCTCGCAATCGTAACAATTTTTCGCCAGTCTCGCCGCTGTGCATCACCAAATCAAACGCCTCGACCAGCGGCCCATGACGGAGTCGCTGTTGGCGCGCAATCAGTGGCGGTTTCTCGGCTTGAACGCGGACGCAGTCATCAAATACTTTTTCGCCAGCAGCGCGTGGACGGCTATCGTCGTGCTGGCGCTCATCACCTTTTCATTGTTCCGCGAGGGGTTTGGCTTTTTTCCGCAACATTACCGCAACCTGGAAATTTACCGGCTGGCGGGATTGGAATTTGTGGACATTGCGCGCGACCAGAGAGACGCTTATGCGGCGCTGACGAGGCATTTGCAGGCGGTGCGGCAGGTGGACAACGCGGCACTGGCGCAATTGGCCGCTGAGTTTGACGCGGCGGGGGAGCCGTTGCGGGAGTGGCTTGACCGGTGGTCGCGGCATTGCGCGGCGGTGAAGGAACGCTGGAGCGTGGCGGAGGAGAACCGGGTGGCGCGTGAGATGCTGTTGAAGTCGGGGATGACGGAGGAGGCGAATGAACTGGCGGTTGAGCATGTTGATTTTGCCAAAGAGACCGCATCGCTGACGGTGGCGCTGGCGGAACATCACGCCGTCAGCGCGGCGCTCGCGGCGCGGATGCGGGTGTTGCTGGCGTCGGTTGACCAGTTGCCGGACGCGCGGCTGCGGCATGAGTTGGCGCGGTTCAAGGTGGCGGGGGAGAAATACGAGGCGGCGTTGCCGCAGGTCGGGGAGCGTCTGTCCGCGTGGCGGCATGACCGGCCCGTGGCGTTTTACGAGTCGCTGACCAAGTTCAGTTTTGGCCGCAAGTGGGTGACGCAAAGTTTTTGGCAGGATTGGTATGGCATCATCCCGCTGTGTGTCGGCTCGCTGAGCATCAGCCTGGTGGCGCTCATCGTCGCGGTGCCGCTGGGTGTGGGGGCGGCGGTGTATGTCAACCAAATCGCCACGGCGCGGGAACAGAAGCTGATCAAGCCGTTGATTGAGTTCATCGCCGTCGTGCCGTCGGTGGTGCTGGGTTTTTTCGGCGTTGCGGTGCTGGGCGAGGCGCTGTGGGGGATGTCAGGGTGGGCTTGGTTGTCATGGGTGCCGGGCTTGCCGGGTCCTGAGCGGCTGAATATCCTCACGGCGGGCC
>JAITHY010000228.1 GCA_031279715.1 Verrucomicrobiales bacterium
CATAACGCATCAGCGCCGCCCACGGCTTGCTATCGGGGCGCGTGTAACACAAATACAGCCTGATTCCCCGGCGGCGCAGTTCCTCGACCAGCGCCGCGGTATGTTCCGGATACTCGCCGTCCTGAAAATCCGACAACACATACACCGCGTCCAGGCCCACCCGGCTTTTCATTGCCTTATATACCGCGTCATACAAATGCACCCATCGCGCGGAGGATTTCACCGCCCTCTTTTTTCCGCTGACGGTTGGTGTCACCGTGCCAAGGGAATCGTCGGAGTTAATCACCGGAGCGCGGGAAAAATGGAGCCGGATTTGCTCGCGCAACACCTTGAGATACGGGTCCATGCTGCCGCTGATGTCCAGTACCACCGCCACATCAAACGGCACATTCATCCCGCCCAGTTTGCCGTCGGCAAAGCCGCGCCCGCCACCCTTGCCATAACCGCCCCCCTTTCCGCCGCCGAAACCGGTCGCGCCAATCCTGAAAATATTGCCGCTGCTGTTGGACGGCGGCGCCGGATTAGGGGTGAACATTTGGGCGCCGATTAAGTTGTCGGGAATGAGGGTGACGCCGGTCAAATAATTCGGCGGCAGTTGAATGTCGTTGCCACCGTCAGCGTCGCCGCCACTGGTGGCGGGCGGGTCAAAATCCCGCGGCGCCAAATCCGGTTCAACAAACTCCGGCGCCGACGTCACATGATGCGCGGCGAACTGCCCGCGCTTTTCCACCGGCGCTGACCTTGACAGCAATCCCAGCGTCAACAGCAGCGCCAGATGCATGGCGACAGCAAAAACATACACCCGCCGCACATTCTTAAACAAAGGATGATTCAATCCGCGCCGCCCAAGCCCGTGCCACCAAATCGCGGCGGCATCACGCAGCAGTATCAGCCAGTTTTTTTTTGCGGCGAGCTTGCGCCGTTCCAACCAATGTCCGTACCGGTCCAGCCCCCATGCCAGGCCCATGATCACCAGCAACAGCAACGCGACATCCATCATTTCATTATGCACTTAACGTCCGGATGACAAGTGCTCTTTGAAGAACATCAGCGCCTCGTTGAGCACGTCGGGCTTCCAGAGGTTGTGGTCGTAATCGGGGTAGTTGGTGAGTTTCACGGGTTTGCCGGCTTTTTGCAGGGCGTCGTAAAATCGTTGTGTCTGCTCAGGCGGGGCAATTTTCAAGTCCAGGTCGCCGTGGACGAGGAGGATGGGCGGGATGCCGTCGTGAATGAGACAGACGGGACTCATGTTTTTCGCGATTTCAAGGTCGGGTTTTTTGTCGGGGTAAAGGTTGGCGAAGTCGTCGCGCGGATTGAAAGAAAAGCCGCTGGCCATGTCGTAGAAACCGCAGAGAAGCACAGCGGCCTGCACCGGCTGTTTGTTGTTGCGGTAGGCGGGGTGACCGTCAGCGGTGGCGGCGACGCCGGCGATGTGCGCGCCGGCGGACATGCCGATGACGCCGACTTTCGCGGGGTTCAAGCGATATCGCGCGGCGTGTTCGCGCAGGAAATGGATGGCGTCAACAGCGTCTTGAAACATTCCCGGAAATTGCGCGTCGAACACAAAACGATAATTCAGCGAGGCGACGGCGAAGCCCTCCGGCAGCCAGCGGGCGGCGAGTTCCGTACCTTGCTGCTCCTTGTTGCCGCCCTTCCACGCGCCGCCGTGAATCCACACAATCAGCGGGAACGGGCCGGCGCCGGGCGGGACGTACAAATCAAGCGTTTGCGTCGAACCGGGCAGACTGCCTTTCAGCACGGCGTCGGCGACATAGGGCACGTCGAGCGCAACTTGACTGTCAGCGGGCAGTTTTTCCAACCACTTCGTGCGCGCCGACTGACCGTAAGCGTATTCTTTCTGTTTGTTTTCGGAGACGTGGCTCCAGTCTTGAACTTCAGCGGCGATGCCGCTGATGGTCAGCGCCAACACGCTGACGGTGAGGTATACAGTTAGTTTAGCCATAATTTTTTTACCAATGCAATGAGTGTCATTATCAGCGCCACCGGAACAAGCACGCGCATCACGCCGACATACACCCGCTCCCAGCGGCGCAGGGGCTGGCGGTGATAATACAACTCCATTCCATACAGCAACAATATCACGAGCGTCACACTCCCGCCACACATCCGCCAAAACTCATTGAAAGAAGCCATGTTGTTACCCGCGCCGGCAGTTCATTTCAAATATTTCAACATATTCGCCAGCAAACGTCCGGCGATGGGGTCACGGTCAGCGGCTTCCAACGTCATCTCGCTGAGGATGACTTTGCCTTTGCCCAATTTGATTTCCACGATGGGCGAGCCGGCGTCCTCAAAGTATTTAAACGTCGCAATGTCTTTGCCGTCCACTTTCACTTTTTTCTCCATGTCCACATGGATGCGGCTTTGCAGCGCCAGCGGCAGCGCGGCGGCGCGGTTAACCTCATAGGTGCCGGCGCAAACTTGCGGCACCTGGCGCGACTCCGGCTCAAACCACGCCATGTCCAGCGGCTCAATGCCGTCAAATACCGGCGAGTCCGGAACCAGCGGGGTGGCGATTTCGCCCTGATTTTTGGCCTGGCGATAACTTTTAAGCTGTTCGGGGAACAGGGTCAGCGCGTCACCGCCGGCGTTCAACAACAGCGCTTGCCCGCCGTCCTCGACGAATCTTTTGAGCTTGGCGACACCGTCAGCGGACTTCACCAGCGCGGCGGCATCGCCGACCACGAGCAGTTTGCCGGAGTCAAAGTCCGCCGGTTTTGCCATTGTCAGCGCCAGTTTTTCCGTAACCGCCTTTGACTTGCCCGCCGGGTCGAAAATTTGCCCGCTGACCATGGGCGCCGCCGCCCACTCGCGGGTGGCGAGCACAATGTCATAATGATTTTGCGAAACGACTTTGCCGCCCGTCGTCAGCGTCAGTGTCAACTGCGCGTTGACGCGCGGCGCGGGCAGTTTCGCGGGTGTGCCAAATTCAACCTCAAGCCACTCGTTGCTGTAAAATTTCACCAGTGGCGAGGGCATTTCCCCCCGCGACAGCACGGCGCCATCAGCGGCGCGGAACTCCCATGCCAGCACGCCCGCCGACAGATCCTTGCCATCGTCAGCGTCGTTGGCAATGGCAACGCGACGGGTAATTTTTTCACCGGCGAACCAGTGCCGTCCGTAAAGTTCGGCGCTGACAAGGACCGGTTGCAACGCGGTTTTTAACTCGTAATAAGTGAGTTTCGGTCGCACGCTGTCGGTGAGCCACGAATCGGTGAGCCACGTGAGGTAGGCGAAATGCAGGAAGCCGTTCGCGTCGTCACGGTCAGCGCGGCGGATGACCTCGGCGAGTTCCTTGGTCATGAAGGCGTGGCGCGTGGAGAAG
>JAITHY010000008.1 GCA_031279715.1 Verrucomicrobiales bacterium
ATCCGCAGCAACATCGACGGCGCGCGTGCCGAACTGGGCGGCGGCATCGTCTGGCAAATCGACGAGTCCAACCAACTCCACCTCGACTACGAGGCGAGCTTCGGAGACAAATACGACAAACCCTGGGGCCTGACCGCCGGCTTCCGCCACCAGTTCTAAACACAACAAACAGGAAAAAAGGCGGTCACCCTCAGTGTCCGCCTTTTTTTATTTGTGTTAACGCAGGTTCATTGGCGATTGAGAAAGTGGCGCTTGGGCGCGGGACACAAAAAAATTTCGTGCGCGGCTCTACTCAAATTCCGCTGACGCTCACGTCCGGCGGGAACTCGACTTGAAAATCAACATCCACTGTCACCTTCTTTTTCGCGGGCACCGTCAGCGTCCACGTCAACTCGCCGGTTTCTTTGTTTTCTTCGCTGACCTTCACGCTGGATTTGTACGTCACCTTGATTTTCTCATTTTGCGAAACAGGAATTTGGTCTTTGACGCTGACGGTCACGTCTTTCGCTTGGAAATTTTCCAACTCAATCGTGTAGCCCATCTTCACGACTTTCGACTTGCTGAACACGCCGCTGGTCTCATCCTTGCGCGTTTTGTCTTTGCGCTGGACTTTGATGGTGTCGTCCTTGCCGAGGAACAAATCGAACACGCCTTCGGGGCCGATGAGCGTCAGCCGCGAGGAGCCGACGAAATCGTTGCCCATAAAAACATTCAACTGTCCGGGCAGCAGCGGCGCGGCGTTGGCGTTTTTGACTTTGGCTTTGACGAACGCGCCCGGGTTGAGCTTCGGCGTGCTGGCGTAACTTTGCTCGGCGGGCATTTCCATGATGCTGATGGTGCAACGGTGCGGCTGGCCGTCATTCGGCACGCTGACGGTGCCGGGGATTTTGTACGCCGCGCTGAAGCCTTGAACGTCAACGTCAGCGGTTTGGAATAAGGCTCTGCTTTTCGCTCGTTCTCCAAACCAGCCGTCTTTATCAACACCATAACTATAATTATTATTGCCACCTAAAGTCAAAGCGCCACCACTACTGCCAGCCATCGTATTGGGAGATATGGTTTGCCCAGAATTACTACGTACTTCATTCACATGCGCATCCCAAATTCCATTTGCTCCCGCTGACCGTGACGGTGCAACTGGCTCAAACACATTTACCGTCCACTTCGCCAAATCCGGCAAACTCGTCCCTTGCTGCGGACGCGCCGTCGAGAGCGTCACCTTCACGCTGTCCCAATCCTCGCCGCTGTTCTGGCGGATGACGCCGTACGCTGTCAGCGCGAGGTTTTTCTCGCCCGCCTGATAATGAACATCGTACTGCGGCTGCCAACTGCAACCGTGGATGAGATAATCCACCTGCAACTCGGCGCTGACAGTCTCGCCGGCGCTGGCGGTCACGACCACGCTGCGCTTGTCCGGCGAGCCGGGCTGGGCGAGGGTGGCGATTTGTTTGTTCAAGTCGTTGATTTGCTGGTTGAGGTCGTTGCGGCTCCGCTCGATGGCGCGCAGGCGGGCGCTGACGCCCAGGTTTTGCTCGCCGTAATAATCGGTCATGCTTTTGATTTCGGTGACTGTCAGCGTCCGCTTTTCGTCGTCGCCGGCGCCGAGTTTGTTGCTGAGGTCACGGAGCAAGTTGCGCTTGTTCTTCAACGCGTCGCGCTCGTCGTAGAGGTCTTGCGTCTTGAATTGCAGCACCTTGACTTGGTCGCGCATTTTTTTCAACTCCTCACTGTCAGCGACCTTTTTGAAATCGCGCCGGATTTCCACGCCGAGAATTTTGAACCCTTTCCCCGCGCCGCGCGCGCGAACGGAGTTTTCATCCAACCCGGCGGGCAGCCCCTCGAACACAACCTGCTGCTCACCGTCAGCGAGCCGGACGCTGGCGCTGCGGGTGACGAGGGCGCGGTCTTGGTAAACGGTGACATCGGAGACTTTGCTGCTGGCGGTGACGCTCGCGGCGAGGGTGGAGAACCCGCTGACGCTGAGCACGACGAAGGACAGGAAGAGTCGTTTCATACTTAGTACAACGTTAGTAGCAAGGATTTGTTAGAAAGAAAGTTTTTTAATCCACAGATTTCGCAGATTAAAATCTCAACGAAAAAATCTGTGGATTAAATCAAACATTGCCTGTCAGCGCCTGTTTGAGCGCGTTCCAAACGAGGGTGGCGCACTTGACGCGCTGCGGGAATTTGCGGACGCCCTCCAAAATTTGCAAATCGCCGAAGCCTTGCGGATACGCGGGCAAAGTCGCGGCGGTCATCATCTCGTGGAACACGTGCTCGAACTTCAGCGCCTCGTCGCGCGATTTGCCCTTGAGCTTCAGCGTCATCAGCGACGCCGACGCCTGGCTGATGGCGCAGCCCGCGCCTTTGAACTTGATGTCGTCAATGACCTGACCGTCAGCGGAGAGTTTGACGCTGACGGTCACCTCGTCGCCGCACGAAGGGTTGACGCCCTCGGCGACGGCGGTGGCTTGCGGCAGGTCGCCGAAGTTGCGGGGCCGCTGCGCGTGGTCGAGGATGACCGTCTGGTAAAGTTCGTCGAGGTTCATGGTCGGCGGATATTAAACCACAAAAAACATTCCGCGCAAAGCGACAAAGATTTTGCGTGGAACGCGGACATCCTGTCCGCCGGCGGACGGGACGTCCGCGCTCCATAATTGCTGAGCGTCAGCGGGTGAAGTATTGTTTGATTTTCACCAGCGTTTCCGCGAGGCGGTCAACTTCAGCGGCGGTGTTGTACAAATAAAAACTCGCGCGGGCGCTGGCGGGGGCGTTGAGTTTTTTCATCAGCGGCTGGTTGCAATGGTGCCCGCCGCGCAGGGCGATGCCAAAGATGTTTGCCATTTCAACCACGTCGTGCGCGTGGACGCCGCTCATTACGAAAGTTGTCAAGCCGGCGCGCCCGCTCTTTGGTCCGAGAATGCGGAGGAAATCCAGCGCGCCCAGTTTTTCATAAGCATACGCTGACAGTCGCGCGTCATGGTCAGCGATGGCGTCGCGGCCGACGGCGTCGAGATAATCCATCGCCGCTGACAGCGCGATGGCGTCGGCGATGTTCGGCGTGCCCGCTTCGAAGCGATGCGGCGCGGGTTTGAATTTCGCCGTTTCGTAGGTTGTGCTGTCGAGCATTTCGCCGCCGCCCTGCCACGGGGGGAGTTGTTCCAATAATTCTTTGCGTCCGTATAAAAAACCGATGCCGGTCGGCCCCGCCATTTTGTGGCCGCTGACGCTCAGGAAATCGCAGCCGAGGTCGCGCACGTCCAGCGGGCGATGGCCGATGCTTTGCGCGGCGTCAATGACGCTGACAATGCCGCGCTGCCGCGCGAGGGCGCAGAATTTTTTGGCATTGTTGACGAGGGCGAGCGTGTTGGAGACGTGGACGAAGGAAAATAGTTTCACCGGCGGCGCGAGCAATTTTTCCAGCGCGTCGAGGTCCAACGTGTCACCGTCAGCGCCGCTGCGGACGGGGACGAAGCGCAGCCGCGCGCCGGCGCGCTGGGCGAGGAGTTGCCACGGGATGAGGTTGCTGTGGTGCTCGGCCTCGGTGAGCAGAATTTCGTCGCCGGCGCTGATGTTCACCGCGCCCCAGGTGTTGGCGATGAGATTGAGACCCTCGGTGGTGCCGCGCGTGAAAACGATTTCGTCAGCGTCAGCGGCGTTGACAAATTGCGCGGCGCGGACGCGGGCGTGCTCGTAGGCGGCGGTGGCGCGGTTGCTCAACTCGTGCAAGCCGCGGTGGACGTTGCTGTTGTCGCGGCGGTAGTAGTGGTCGAGCGCGTTGATGACGGCCAGCGGTTTTTGCGTGGTGGCGGCATTGTCGAGGTACACGAGCGGATGTCCGTTCACCTGCTGGTCGAGGGCGGGGAAATCTTTTCGGAGTTGCGCGGGGTCAATCATGCTGCCCACAGCCTAGCCGCTGACGGCGCGGATTTCAATCACGGATAAAAACAAACCGGCGGCGCAAACCTCGGGCGGATAAAGGCGCGCGGGGTGATGCGCGCGCCGGATTTTTGTGAATCCGGCGTTCACCTGGCATCCGCCGCTGACGGTGACCGCCTGGATTTTTGCGGTTTTTCGCCCGTCCGGATTTCCAGTTCCTTGATGCGCGCCAGCAACTCGTTGTATTCCAACTCCGGCAGCAGCTTGAATGGCAGGATGAGATGCCGCCGCTGTTCGACCGAGGCGATGACCGAATCGGCAGCGGAGCGCATAATATCGGTAAACGAAGCGCCGGTGCGTTTTTCAAACCAGTTGATTTTATCCCGCAACTCGTCGCTGACCCGGAAGGAGAACACATTGCTTTTGAGCGGTTTCATCCCCCCAGTCTGAAAAAATTTTTCTTGCCAACAACCATTTACTTGAATAAGTTGGAGTAAATGTTTTTAAAAACTATTTTGAAGTAAAAAACAACAAATGGATAAACATATGAAAAAACGCGCGACAATCATCCTGGCTGGCGGCGGCATGGTGAACGACGCCCGGCGCGGACTGGCGGTACATTCGGACGGCGCGGTGGATTTGTCCGTGAAAAACAATTCGACACGGAACGTGACCGCTGACAGTCAGGCCAACAACTTGCTCATCAACAGCGGCGGAAAAATTATCTTCCCCAAAGACGCGAATTTTTTCAAAACGCCGGACATCGCCAACATCAGCGGACGCGGTGAATTGCACAGTCGTTTTGTTATCTCGGAAAATTTCGGGAAAGAATTTTTGACAACCGCTGATATTGATACACATTTAAAAAAAGTATTAAGCAAAATTAAATGGTTATGAGACGTGTATTTAAGCTCATGGTTTGCTTGCGTTTTTTAATGATCGACAAAAGGAAAAAAATGAAAACGAACATCCGCAATCTGGCTTCTCGTTATTTAAAGAGAAAATCAAAATTAACCGCCCTGCTCGTCACTCTCAGTGGCTTGGTGGCGTTGTCACTTAAAGCCGCGCCCTTGGTGGTGAACGGCACCGCGCATCCGGCGGAATCCGGCGCGGCCTACACGGGTGTCTCCAACACGGCGGCGTTGCACGTCATCAACCCCGGCGCCTCTTACAGCGGCACCAACATCACGCTGAGCACCTCAATTGACGGCCTTTCCACCAACCACGGCAAGGAAGCCCTGTATGTCAGCGACCAAGCCTCGGTGTCGTTGTTTGGCGGCACGATTACTTCCACGGGCGCCAGAGGCACGGCGGGTTGGATTACACGTGCCTCATCCGTCATTTTGAATGATGTTACCATCGTCAACACCGGGACTAATACCGGACGCGTCCTTTACGTGAGCGACACCTCAACCGTCTTGCTTGATCGGGTTAACATTACCAGCACCCAGGGCGGTTCCGGGGTTATACTGACATTTTCCTCCACCGTGAACGTGGCGAATTCGACCATCAACACCGTTAACCGTGGCTTAGATGTGGGAAGTCTTGCGGTTTTAACCGCCACCAATGTGGTGGTGCGGACAACCAGCAACACCAATGGCGCCGCGTTGCACGTCTCCAACGCCGCCGCTTTTATTTATGATAGTGAGTTCATTTCGGAAAATTACATGGGGGCGATGGTCAATGGCAGCGGGATGGCGGAAATTTACAACTCCACGATTTCCGGCTCAAGAAGCGCTCTTGTTATCCAAACCGACGGCAATGTGACGGTTCACGACAGCTATCTGTTCGGTACGAACAACGCGGTGGAATTTAGCCACAGTGGCACTTGGGGCGACTCACGCCTGGCCGTCAACGGCGGCACGATTGCCAGCAATGGGAATTTGATCGCCGAAAACCCGGCGGCAACCGAAGCCTGCAGCGCGGTGGTTGAATTTAACAATGTGGATATCAGCAAGGCGGGCGGCATTGTCATTGATAAAGAGAGCGTGATCGAAGTCGCCGTCAACGGCGGCAGCGGCATCGTCGGCGACCTCACCAACAGCGGCAGCGGGACGCTGACGGTGAGTTTCACGAGCAGTTCACTGACTGGCGCGAGCGATGCCGGCCCCGACGCGACGCTGGCGGTGAGCCTGGACAACTCGATGTGGGACGTGACCGGTGACTCGACGCTGACCCGCCTCAACGTCAGCAACGGCGGGCAAGTGAGCTTCAACAATGGCGGCGCGTTCAAGAACGTCACAACCCGCGACCTCACCGGCAGCGGCGTGTTTGTGATGAACACCGACATCGCGGCGAATGCCGGTGACAAACTCCACGTCACCGGCAGCGGCAACGGCGCTCACCAAATCACCGTTCGCAACAAAAACACCGCCAGCATCACCGGCGGCGAGCCGGCGCTGTTACTCGTCGACGCTTCCGCCGCCACGGGTGACGCCTCATTCAGCGGCCAGTTTTCCGGTGCCACGTCAATCGCCATGTTCGATTACGAGGTCAAGAACGGCGACCAAATCGGCGGGACGCGGAACAACTGGTACCTGGCCCTGAGCGGCTCCACGCCGGTGAATCCGCCGCGGCCCGGCAGCGTCGGCCAGGACCTTCTCGCCGATTTGCCCTCGCAGTCGGCAAGCTGGTTTGCCAATATTGACAACGTCAGCGCCCACCTCTCTGATCTGCGCGGCAACGACAGCGCCCGCAAACTGGACGGCGGCATCCTTGACAGCGTGTGGCTCAAGAGCTACGGCGCGCAACTCAACGTCAGCCCCGGCGTTGTCGGCCGCGGTTACAAGGAATACAACTACGGCGTGGCCGCCGGCGCGGACAAACGTTGCCAACTGGACGCCGCCAATGACCTGATCGCCGGCGCCTACGCCGGCTACAGCGCCGCTGACCGTGACCTGCACAACGACCGCGGCAGTCTCGGCGGACTCAACGGCTACGGCCTCGGCCTATACGCCGTCTGGTTGCATGAGTCCGGTTTGTTCGCCGACCTCATCACCAGCGCGCAATACGTTGACCACGACATCCGGGCCAGAGCCGCTGACGGTGGCCGCACCAACGCCGACTATCACAACTGGGCGGCAGGCGCGACCCTCGACATCGGCAAAAAGTTTGCCTTCAAAGATGATTGGTTTATTCAACCGACGCTGACGGTGAGCTACGCCCACTTCACCGGAAGCGACTACACCACCGACGGGGACAACGTGTTCGACGCCAGCATCAGCGCCCAAAACGTGGTGCAATTTGCGGTCAGCACCCGGTTCGGCCGCAGCATCAAGCTCGGCAAGCACGGCCTCTTGCAACCCTACGTAAAAGTTGGCGGAGTCGAGCAGATCAGCAGCGGCGGAGAGTTCCGTTATCACACCAGTTCCTGGCGGCCCACGCTGGATGGCGCCCGCGCGGAAATCGGCGCCGGGCTTATTTGGAAACTCAACGCCGCCCATCACCTCAGCCTCGACTACGAGGCGAGTTTCGGCGACAAGTTCGACAAACCCTGGGGCCTCACCGCGGGATATCGCTATCAGTTTTAAAACACAAAATTCTCGCCAAGCCGCCATGCGTTAAAAAACTTGAAAGTTCACGGTCAGCGTGTTTAATTGCAATCCATATGCAAAACGACACCCCGTCAATTCCCGCCGTATCCGTCAAGGATGATGTGTTCAAAATCAGTTTCTGGGTCAGCCAGATGTTTATTCTTGTGGCCACGGTGGCGGGCGTGTATCTGGCGGCCACGCTGGGGTTCAGGCAAGCCATCGCTTACGGTGACATCCAGAGCGACAAGAATAATTATTACCTGCGCCTGTCGCTGAAGGGTGAGTTGTTGGACAACGTGGAGCGGGTGAAACAGTATGCGAAAAAACTTGAGAGCGGCGGTTTCGCGGCGCGGCAGCAGGCGTTCGCGCTCGACACGTTTGTGTGGGAGAGCATGAAATTTTCCAACGCAACGCTGGAAACGCCGTCGGACCTGCTGACGGAGAGCCGGAATTTTTACCGGCAGGTCGCCGACATCAATCAAAAGGTGATGACCAACGACATCGGCGGTGACACGGGCGCGAGGCGGCTGCAAGAATTGGTTGGCCGCATGGAAAAGGAAGTGTTGCCGAAATTCGACAGCAATCTTGGCTCGCTCAAACAAAAGCTCGCCAAGAGCGGCATCACGCTGTGAATTTTGCGCCGCGGGTTAAAAACGCCGGCGTTAATTTGTGGCGCGCCGCAAATGGTTCACAATGCTTGTAACAGCGTCACCAGCCGCTGATGCTCACGTTTGATTCTTTTCTTGGCCACGGAGCCGCCGCTGTCGCCCAGCCGGTTTTGCAGCCGCACCACGACCTCGCCGTTGGCGTCCAGGTGCAGCGACACGGCGATTTTGAAATAACGCACCATCGCGCCGAGCAGGACGCGCTTCAGCTTGCTGCCGTATTCATAGATGCTGGCCGAGCCTTCCTCGCCGATGACGCGGTAGCCGGCGCTGGTGAAGACCTCGTGGACTTGCACGGCCAGCGTCTCGGGGTCAATGTCAGCGAAGGTGCAGGCCTCGACGCCGTCGCGGATGGTGAAGGTGCGGTCGTAATGGCTCATAGGTGTTTGCTCATGGATTCCCAGATGTTAAAAAATGTCACGCCAATAAAACTAATCAATGAAAGCGCCACCACCAGATAGCCGATAATCAGCCCTGCCAGAGCCAGCCCGGCGCCGGTGCAGTCCGGGTTGTTGCGAATTTTACTCCGCGCCAGGTGACCGCAAATAATTCCCGCAATCGCGGTGATGAAACCAAACCAACAACAGATGCAACTTATCAAGCCCAGCGCCAGGGACCAAATCGCCAGCGGCTCGGTGGCGGTGACGGGCAGCGGCGGCGCGGTGTTGGCCTCCGCTGACAGTGAGCTGACTGGTTGCCAGGCCGTGCCGCCTTCCTCGGCGACCAGCGACGCGCTGTTGATGACGCCCCGTCCGAGCAATTCCAGAATTTTCTCGCGCGATTCGGGGCCTTGCGGACGGCGATTGGTGTCTGTGTAAAAATAACGCATAATCAGTGGGCGCGTTGTTTCGTCTCGCTCTTGATGGCGGAAAATAAAATCGCCTGCTCGGCGTATTCGATCCACGGGCCGTAGGGCACCTCGTCGTTGTCCACGAAGCGCCAGTTGGTTTTGTCCAGGCCGCTCATGCCAAGGTAGTCACGCACAGCGGGCGACACGTCCAGCCCCGCCTTGGTGTGTTGGGTCGGGCGCTCGTTGCCGAAGACGTATTTGACGTGGTCGTACCGCAACGGCCCGACATCCTCCCATTGCGCGAAACACACGCGGCCTTTGAACTCAATCATCACCCAGCGCCCGCGGCATTGCGAGCGGCCCGGGTTCGTGACATGCGCGGACTTGTTCCACCACGGCACGTGCTTTGCGGCGAGCTTGGGATATTTGGTGTCGTTGAACGGCAGCGCGACGTAAAACGGATTGCGGGTCGGCGCGAATTTTTGCGGCAGCGTGGTTGCCTGCGCTGACGCTGAGCGTTGCCGCGGATGGTCCACGCCGCCGTAATTGCTCGTCCATTTCAAATCCCACGCGCTGGCGTGATTGGTTGTGTCGCTGTAATTGCTGGCCCCCTGCCCAATCCAAAAATACGTCGTGACAATATCGCGTTTGACCGGATAGGAGGAATGCAGCGCCACATCTTTGAGGGTGAGGCGCGGCGCGCTCCAGGCCGCTTGCCACCCAAGCGCGCTGACGGTGACCACTCCCAACCAAAACTGTCGCATGATGGGATAAAGTAAAATCCAGGTCATGGGAAGTCAACTGTTTTTATGGAAAACGGCGTAAAAACAAATCGCGAGGCGAATTTTCATGTCAGCCGTTGTTTTGGCTTTTGCGGTTGCCGATTTGAGTTACACTGTCTTCATGAGTATTGATGTCACCGAACGCCTCGCCAAACATTTGTCCAAAACCCCCGACATCGGCGGCGCCGCATTCGTCGCGTCCACCTCCCGCGTGATGGGGGATGTCACCCTCGGCAAGGACAGCAGCGTGTGGTACCACTGCGTGTTGCGCGGTGATATTAATTCCATCAAAATCGGCGAGGGCGCCAACATCCAGGACGGCGCCATCATCCACCTCTCCGACGAATACGGCGTCGAAATCGGCAACTACACCACCATCGGCCACAAGGCCATGATCCACGGTTGTAAAATCGGCGACGAATGTTTGATCGGCATGGGCGCCACCATTCTCGACGGCGTGGAAATCGGCAACCGCTGCATCATCGGCGCCTGCGCGCTGCTCACCAAGGGCACCCGCATCCCAGACGGCTCAATGGTCTTCGGCAACCCCGCCAGCGTCAAACGCCTGCTCACTGACGATGAGCAAAAAGGCCTTCGCCACTGGGCGGAGAAATACATCAAAGTCGCCCGCGCCCACCTGGAGCGCCGCCACACCGTGCGCGAGGAATCCCGCCGCGCGGCGCAAATGGATTAATTAACCGCCGGAATCTCCGGCTAAATCTCCTCCTTCAAGAAAAACCGCCGCAAGTCACCAATCGCCGCCTCGTCCATCTCCACCAACGGCCCAAGCTTCACCCCCTCAAGAATCGCCTCGGCCGTCGCCTCAAGAACCTCAAGACGGTCAAACGCATCCAAAACACCCGTGCCCAGAATAAGCACACCATTGTTCTCCAACAGCGCCACAGGCTGCGAAGGCGAGACATAATCCAGCACCCCCTCCTGATCCTCATACACCAGCGCGAACGGAATCTTCGGCACCTCCCTGAGAAAAATATAACTCTCCGGAATCGTGCGGCTCTCCAGCCGCCGCGCCACAGCGCTAAACGCCGTCGCATGCACAGGGCGGGCGTTGACAATGGCATGCACACCCGGATAAGCCCGGTAAATCAACTCATGCAACCCCATGGCCCGGCTCGGGCGTTTGCCCGCCTCAGACTTACCCCCGCGAATCAGCGCCAAGTCCCCAGGCTCAATATGATGCCGGTCCGCGCTGTTGGGCGTGATGACAAACTCCTCCCCCTCAACCCGCGCCGAGAACGACCCCTCCGTGCTCACCAACAACCGCTGCTGATAACCCCGCCGCACAAAACGCGCCAAATCACGCCGCGCCGCCTTCTCCCGCGTCGTGGCGCGCACCGGGGCGAACTTCTCCAGCGGCGGCCTCGTAAACGCCGCCAACTGCAACTGCTCCACCGTCAGCCGCGCCGCCTTGCCCAACTGATTCGCCCGGATCAACGTCTGCGCCGTAAACTCCAGCGTCTCAAACCGCTCAAACGCATCCTGCAAATCCACACCCCCCACCACAACCCCATGATTCTCCAACAACACACAATTAAACCCCCGCGCAAACACCGCCGCGATATTATCACCCAACAACTCACTCCCCGGCAACGCATACGCCGCCATGCCCACCCTCCCGCAAACAAGATGCGACTGCGGAAACACATCCGTGTCCGGCAACATCCGGCACACACTGAACGCAACCAACCCGACAGGATGCGCATGAACAACAGCCTTCAGATCAGGCCGCGCCTGGTAAATCTTGCGATGAAACGGATGCTCCGACGACGGCGGATGCGCGCCCTCAACACAACCATCCGCGTGAATCCTCACAACATCCTCGGCGCGAAGACTGCCCTTGTCCACACGCGACGGCGTAATCCAAATGGAACCGTCCGGATCAAGGATGGAAAGATTGCCACCGCTGGTCGTCGTCATGCGGTAATGATAAATACGCCCCATTTTCTGCACCAATTCATCAGCGGGATGGATAAGAGAACTATTCATAATCGGCGGACAGAGTAGCGACTTTCTCGCGATTGGCAACTCTCGTCCCCGAAGGGGGCGAACCAGTGCGGGAAGTGGAAGTGGGGGGCGAGTGAACAACGTCAATCCCGAAGGGATTGGCGCCTTTGCGAGAAAATAATTTGCAATAAATATAAAAAAACCTTGACGGGGCATGGTTTTTGTATAGCTTGGGCGGCCTATGGTGCAGAGTAGAATCGCAGAATCGCAGAATCGCATTATGAGCCATCTTTGCCCAGTTCGCTCGTAAGGGGCGGAACTTT
>JAITHY010000024.1 GCA_031279715.1 Verrucomicrobiales bacterium
CCACTTTGCGTTTGAACCGTCCTGACTGGCGTGTAATTGAATCGGATGTGCGCGAGGTTAACGGCAGGGAGTTCTCGGGCGTGGATTTGTTGGCTGGCGGTGTGCCGTGTCCGCCGTTCTCGGTTGCGGGAAAACAACTTGGGGAGAATGACGAGCGGGATTTGTTTCCTGAGGCGATTCGACTGGTAAAAGAAATTCAACCTCGCGCGGTTATGTTGGAAAACGTGCCCGGATTTGCTTCGGAAAAATTCGCTGATTATCGGGCTGAGCTTTTTCGCAAATTGCACCTGCTCGGCTACGTGCCATCGGCAAAAGTATTGCAAGCGGCGGATTTTGGCGTGCCACAACTCCGTCCAAGATTTATTTTGGTGGCGGTCAGGGAAAAATATTTTCCATATCTTGATTGGAATTTTGTTCCCCAAAGAAGAATCACTGTGGGGCAAACTTTGTTTGATTTGATGTCTGCCAACGGCTGGCCTGGAGCCGCTGCGTGGGCGAAAAAAGCGAATAATGTTGCGCCAACGCTGGTGGGCGGATCTAAAAAACATGGCGGACCTGACTTGGTACCGACCCGTGCGAGAAGCGCATGGGCGGCTCTTGGTGTTGACGGCATGGGACTGGCTGAAGAAGCCCCGCACAAAACTTTTGCGCGTGATGGAATGCCTCGGCTGACCGTCAGGATGACGGCTCGCATACAAGGTTTTCCCGATGATTGGAATTTTTACGAAAAAAAAACCGCCGCATACCGTCAGGTTGGCAATGCATTTCCGCCGCCAGTTTCGCATTTTGTCGGCAATATGATTTGTGCCGCGTTGGTCAAAGGCGATTCCAGCGCCATTTACCAACAGGAACACCATATTGCAAAAACTGTTTTGTGTGAAACGGTGAAAGGAAAAAGTTATGGCGAGAAAAAGAAAGGGTATTAACCCATGCGCTGATTTGTCCTATTCACGCCGGGTTTTCCCGAAAGGTCTCCAATTATGAAAAATACCAACATCGTATATACGAATAGCATCAAACAACTGTCTGCGGCACTTCTCACCCTGCTGATCTTGCCGCTGACGGTCACGGCGGCGAATAAAACCGTCAGCAGCGGCAGCGTGGTGGAAAGCGGCTCCAGCTACTCGGACCTTTACAGCCCCGCCGCCTTGGAGGTTTATAATCCCGGCTCGTCCTACACGGGCACCGGCATCACCCTCAGCGCCAGTTCCAATTACGCCTACGGTGCCTATGCGCATGACCAGGGCGCCCTGGCCCTGACCGGCGGCAGCATCACCACCACCGGCAACAGTGGATATGGGATTTTTCTCAACGGCAGCAGCAGCGGCAGGGGAGAGAATGTGGTGATTAACACGGCGGGAACCAGCGCCTATGGCGCGTTTGCGACCAATTCCTCCACGTTGGCCCTGACCGGCGGCACGGTCACCACCGGCGGCCTCTACGGGAATGCGATTTTGCTCTATGGCAACAGCAGCGGCAGGCTGGAAAATGTGACGGTCGGCACGGCGGGAGTCAGTTCCCATGGCGTGTTGGTGGATGGCACCTCCACGCTGACCCTGACCGGCGGCGCCATCACCACCAGCGAGAGCAGCGGATTTGGGGTTTATCTCAGCAACTACAGCAGCGGCACGGTGGAGGATGTGGTGGTCAACACGGCGGGGGACAACTCCTTCGGCGTGTACCTGAACAGCTTCTCGGCGCTGACCGCGACCAACACCGTCATCAGCACCACTGGCAATAACGCGCACGGCATTTACGCGGGCGGCAGCAGCAGCGCGGTGTTTGACGGCCTGCAAGTCACGACCAGCGGCAGCAACGCGGCGGCCCTTTTCGCATGGGGTGACTCTTACGTTAACCTGGGTACCAACGTCCGGCTGGAAGCCGCGGGACCGGGAGGAGAAGGGGCTGGTGCCCTGGGTGCCTTGTCCGGGGCGACCGTCGAGGGCGTCGGCGCGGAGATCATCAGCGCCCAGGGTGGCGCGGTGCGGGTGGCTGGAAGTTCGACATTGGCGCTCACCGACAGCCGACTGCAAGGCATCCACGGCATTATCGTGGCCTATCAGGGCACCGGCACCAGCGTGGTTGACATCAGCGGCGGTACCGTTGACGCGGCGAACAACGCGGTTTATGTCCAGCCGAACGCCGCGGGAAGCGCCAGCGACGAAAACGCCGTCATCAACATCAGCGGCGCCACCATCACCTCCGGCACACTGGTTAACAACAACGAAACCTGGAACAGCGGCACGCTGACCGTCAACTTTAACCAGAGCGACCTCACCAACGCCGGCGGCATCATCGTGGGCGACGGCAATAACAGCGTCACCACCGTCAACGTCAACGGCGGCAGCGGCATCCATGGCGACGTGAGCAACAGCGGCAGCGGCACGCTGAATGTCAACCTTGACCACAGCAGCCTCACTGGCAATATCACCGGCAGCGGCAATGCGCGCCTTGAGGTTACCATCACCGGCCCCGGCTCCGCCCTGCACGGGGATGTCGCCGCCAATGGCGCCAGCGTCATCTCCCTCACCATTGGCGCGGACGCCCTCTTTGACGGCGGCGGCACCCTGTCCAGCCTGACCTTGGAAAGCGGCGCCATCCTGGGCTTCGACGGCGGGCTGCTGGTCACCGGCGGCACCATCACCGTCGCCGGCGGCATCCTGGTGGACTTCGGCGCGTTGACAGAAACAGGCGGCTACGTGGTCATCGACT
Source organism: Verrucomicrobiales bacterium (assembly GCA_031279715.1). GTDB lineage: Bacteria > Verrucomicrobiota > Verrucomicrobiia > Methylacidiphilales > JAAUTS01 > JAIRPN01. The sequence goes on from JAITHY010000024.1 coordinate 2,713, forward strand.
GGAGCGGTGCGACCGAGTCCGGCAGCGTGACTGCCGATCAGTTCAGCGTGGCCGGAACCGGCGTTGAGGGCGCCTTCGCCGTCCAGAATGGCCAGTTGGTCTTTACCGCCAGCGCCGTGCCGGAACCGTCCGCCTGCTTTCTGCTGGGCATCGGCCTGGGCTTGACCGGCCTGATGCTCTGGCGCCGCCACAAGGCGATGCTCTCGCTGCCGGAGTAAGGTCCGGCTGGTTTTTGCCGAAGAAGATTTTGCTGGAGTTTAAGGCAACCAACTGGTCATCAAGTTGGATAATAACGTTACCGCCACTCTGGGACCCACTACCACCAATTTGAATTTGTTCGGCGGACTGCCGGGTCGGCTCATGGTTTTGGAAAATCTTCTGAATCAAATCCCGGTTTATTTTAACAACCAACAATTCGGCATCATTCTGGGCTTCATCAAAGATCCCACCGCTCCGCAAACGCACGACGTCGCCATCCTTGACCCCAAGGCAAGCTGTGAATTCACCGGCGTCGTCGTCGCTTTCAAAATGCACTTGCCCAAGCCGGCCAAATACATTTACATCCTCGCCGACCGCAACGATGTCCACAGCCAGGTGTACGTGGCTTGGGTAAATGGCACGAAATTCAGTGACCACCACACCCTTCACACCAAACCCACCACTTGGACTTGCACCCCTCTACCTGGCCGCCGCTCTCATCATTAGCGGAGGGGTCGTAATAACCCTTACCTTCAGCGAGCGCGACCGCCTCCGCTCCAAATACGCCGCGCTCGACCCCCTGCCTGACGTTGAGTCCGCACGCCGCAAAACCATTTGCAACGCTTGCCTCTGGCAGCGCCCTGGCGGCCACTGCGACCACCTAAATCGTCTCTGAACCAAGCTGTTCGTCACCACCCACGCGGAGAGGTGCATGCAGGGTAGGTTGGACTGAAGATTCACTTGACAGTCGCCAAGTGAGTTTTTAACCAAGTCTGGCCTAACCCGCCGCCTCCCCCCCCCCATATCTAATCACTCTGGAAATCTGTTTCCGCCGCCTACTGCAGTGCTGTGATCGTGAAGGAACAGCTGTTTATATCAGACTGAGGATGGGCGCCCTGTCCATGATAATAATGCCTGGTAATTTTTAGAAATGTATTAATTCGTCTAATTTGAGAAATAATAGCATTATTTCAATAATATTCGCCTAATTAGACGAATATTATAGTATTAAATATTTCTTTTTTTCTGGCGAAAATAGTTGATTTTTTTTATTATATCGCCATATTAGATGAATATTAAAATAAATCAAAATACCACTGACGATGCTATTCTTAACGAACTAGGCGGAAGATTTACCCGCGTTCGGTTGGAACGAAACTTGACGCAGGCTCAGTTGGCAGAACAGGCAGGGGTGGCCAAACGTACGGTCGAACGACTGGAAAATGGCGAGGTTGGAGTAAGATTGTGGGGATTTTTGCGCATTTGTCGGGCGTTGGGATTGGTGGAACGACTTGACGCACTTTTGCCAGAGATGGCCATGCCAGGTCCGATTGAGCAATTCAAGTTCCGGCACAAAATGCGGAAACGTGCCACTGGTTCGCGCGGGCAGCACAAAGCGCCGAAGCTGTTGCGTTATGAGCCGCTGACAGTGACGTCTGTGACCAGTTTGCGCGAAGATCCGCCGCGTGTCTGGCAATGGGGGGATGAACAATGAGCCGTGTCACCGCCTACGATACCATGCTCGCCGAGGTACGTTTGTGGGGCACCACCATCGGTGTCGTGGCGTTGGAGCGCGGAGCCAGCGTCGCTACTTTTCAGTACGATCCCGCGTTTACGCGTAGCGGTATTGAGGTCGCGCCGCTGACCATGCCTCTCAGCGAGCGCGTCTATTCGTTCCCGTCACTGTCAGCGGAAACATTTCACGGGTTGCCCGGGATGCTCGCCGACGCGCTGCCGGACAAGTTTGGCAACGCGGTCATTGATGCTTGGCTCGCTACGCAAGGCCGTGCTGCCGGCAGTTTTAACGCCATTGAACGTCTGTGTTACACCGGCTCGCGTGGCATGGGAGCGCTGGAGTTTGTTCCCGGCATTGGTCCCCGCCGAGCCGCGTCCGTCAGCATCCGCGTCAATGCGCTCGCCGCGCTCGCCGCTGACATTCTCAACAAACGCCATCAATCCCACGCCACGCTTGCCAACGCTGGCCGTGACCGCAAAGCCGCGCTGCTGGACATCCTGCGTATCGGAACCTCCGCGGGTGGCGCGCGTGCGAAGGCGGTCATCGCGTGGAACCGCGATACCGGCGAAGTGCGCTCAGGGCAGACTGACGTTGACACTGGTTTTGAACATTGGCTTATCAAATTCGACGGCGTCGCAGGTAACAAGGACAAGGAACTCGGCGACCCGAAGGGTTACGGCGCGATTGAATATGCGTACTCGCTGATGGCGGGCGCGGCGGGCGTGAGGATGAGTGAATGCCGGTTGATGGAAGCCGGCGGGCGGAGACATTTTATGACGCGTCGTTTCGACCGTCCGGCGGGCGGTGGCAAGCGGCACATGCAGACATTGGGCGCGTTGGCGCATTTTGACTTCAACCAAGCGGGCGCGCACAGTTACGAACAGGCGCTGTTCGTGGCGCGCCGCCTCGCGCTGCCGATGACCAGCATTGAAGAATTGTTCCGGCGGATGTTGTTCAATGTGGTCGCTCGCAACCAAGACGACCATGTGAAGAACATCGCCTTCCTGATGGATCGCGACGGGCGTTGGTCGCTCGCGCCCGCTTATGATGTCATCTACAGCTACCAACCCGATGGCGCGTGGACGTCGCTGCATCAAATGAGCGTCAACGGCAAGCGCGACAACTTCACCGTCAGCGATTTTCGCATGTGCGCCAGAAGCGCGCTGATGAAGCGCGGACGGGCGGAGGCGCTGCTCACCGAGGTGATGGACGCGGTGAAACGCTGGCCGGAATTTGCGACGCGAGCGGGTGTTCCCGTTGCGCAGACGCGGCAAATCAAGCAAGCCTTGCGCTTAAAATTTCCGCGATAATAAATGGCATTTCTCACCGTCAGCGTTGACTAAAATCAAAATTGAGGTTAACTGGCCGCATGATAGAAATTATTATCGGAACCAATCGTCCGGGCAGCAACAGCAAAAAAATTGCCGCGTTAATCCTTGAGTTTTTTCAACAACAAGGCGCGCGGGCGCAAACCCTCGACCTCGCGGAGTTGCCGCCGGAACTGTTCAACCCGACATCCTATGCGGAAAAACCGGCGGCGTTCGCCGCCATCAGCGAGCGCGTGGTCACCGCCAGCGGCTTGCTCATCATCGTGCCGGAATACAACGGAGGCATCCCTGGTGTGCTGAAATATTTTATTGATATGCTCAAATTTCCCGAAAGTTTTGAACATAAGCCGGTCGCCTTCGTCGGTGTGGCGGCGGGGAGTTGGGGGGCGCTTCGGGCGGTCGAGCATTTGCAGCAAATTTTCGGTTACCGCAACGCCTTCATTTATCCGGCGCGTGTGTTCATCCCCGGCGTGTTCAATGAAATCGACGCCGCTGGTCAGCTCAAGTCGGCGGACCTCGTGAAGCGGCTGGCGGAACAGGCCAAAAATTTCGCGGAGTTCACCGCGCGGTTTGGCGCATGAAACTGCTCATCGTCAGCGTCGGCAAGCCGCGACTCAGCTACGCCAAAAGCGGCGCGGCGGAATATCTGGCGCGGCTGAAACGGTATTTTCCCGTCGAGTGGAAGCAAGTCAGGGAAGGCTCTTGCGCGCAGGAGAGCGAGCGGTTGCTCACCGTTAGCGACGGTTGTTTGCGCGTGGCGTTGGACGAGCGAGGCGAACTGGTCGCCTCAAAAACGCTGGCGGTGAAGTTTGAACAATGGGAGCGGCGGGTGGTGAAGGCCGTGGCGTTTCTCATTGGCGGCGCTGACGGTCACGCGTCCGTTGTCCGCGAACGCGCCGACTGGCTCTGGTCGCTTAGCCCGCTGACGTTACAACACGAGCTGGCGCTGACAGTCATGCTGGAGCAACTCTACCGCGCCCAAACCATCCGCCGCGGCCAACCGTATCATCGGGCGTGAGATTGTCCGCTGGCGTTGACATGAAAAAGTCACATTTTCCGTGGTTGAAAAATTGCCGTTCGCTGTTAGCGTATCTCGCATGAGCAAAGGACCGGTTTCCCAGTTTATCACGCGTCATTACCGTCATTTCAACGCCGCCGCGCTGGTGGACGCGGCGAAAGGATATGAAAAACTGCTCGCTGACGGCGGCAAAATGTTCGTCACCCTCGCCGGCGCGATGAGCACCGCTGAGCTTGGGCTGTCGCTCGCGGAAATGATTCGGCGGGACAAGGTGCACGGTATT
>JAITHY010000032.1 GCA_031279715.1 Verrucomicrobiales bacterium
GCTCACTATGAAATTCCAAACGCCTCGGAAAGAAATAACATTTTTCCGACGCCAGTTCCGCATGGTTGGGAAAGCACGGAATTTCGTGATGGCAACCATCAATGAGCTTCAGCGCCTCCTGCAAATTGGGCGGCAGTTGGTCGCCGCGATACCATTTGCGAAACTGGTTGTTCGACGCGGGCAAATCCATCCCCGCCAGCCCGTCAACCTTGATGGCGTAAGCCGTCAAATGGTCGCCGGTGGGGAAATGCGGGACAGACTGATAGTTGTGCGAAACTTCCTTGATTTTGCAACCAGTCAAACTTGCCCAATTCAAGACATGTTGCACATCTTTGGGTTTTGCGGCGTTCACTTTTGACGAAGCCGTTTCCTCCATTAAAAAACCAATCACCACCGACAAAACAAGAATCGTCGCCAGCGCCCCAGCCACCAGCAAATACCACTTTAAAATTCCGAGTAGAATTTTTTTCATGCCGCCACACTGCCCGCTGACGCTCAGGAAACAAGAAATATATGGTGGTAATTAAAAAACTCTCCCTCTCCGCGCATGCTTTAACAAAACTTGTCTTTCACCGTCAGCGTGTCTAGCATTTTTTTCCTATGACCGACCTGGCCAAAGCCTACGAACCCGTTGCCGTTGAGGACAAGCTCTACGCCAACTGGCTTGCTAAAAATTATTTCCACGCCGACGCTGGCAGTGACAAGCCCGCTTACTCCATCGTCATCCCGCCGCCGAACGTGACCGGCGTGCTGACGATGGGCCATGTGTTGAACAACACCATTCAGGATGTGCTCGTCCGCCGCGCAAGATTGCGCGGGTTCGAGACGCTGTGGCTGCCGGGCACGGACCACGCGGGCTTGGCGACACAGACGGCGGTGGAGAAGGCGTTGCGGAAACCGGAGTCGCTGCCGCTGACGGTCAGGTCGGTGTTGGAGTCGCTCGACCATGTGTGGGACAAGGCCGCCGGCAAACCCAAGCTGCCGCTCACCCGCCACAACATCGGGCGCGACGGCTTGTTGCAACTCATCTGGGCGTGGACGCGCGACCGCGGCGGCATCATTATTCAGCAACTCAAAAAGCTCGGCTGCTCCTGTGACTGGCAGCGGCAGCGGTTCACGATGGACGCTGATTATCACAAGGCGGTCACGCAGGCGTTCATTGACCTTTACAATCGCGGCTGCATTTATCGCGGCAAGCGCATGGTCAACTGGTGCCCCGTCTCGCACACCGCCATCAGCGACGAGGAGGTCATCCCGACGCCGCAGAAGAGCAAGCTCTACACGATGCGTTATGAAATCGTCGAGCACGCCGGCGAATTTTTGCAAATCGCCACCACGCGACCGGAGACGCTGATGGGCGACACCGCTGTCGCTGTCAACCCGAAGGACGAGCGTTACGCGCACCTCGTCGGCAAGCACGTTTGGCGCCCGTTCCCGCGCGCGGCAATTCCGATTGTCGCTGACGATCACGTCGAGTTCGAGTTCGGCACCGGTGTGCTGAAGGTCACGCCCGCGCACGACAAGGCGGACTTTGAAATCGGACGCCGCCACAATTTGCCGGTGGTGGATGTGCTGACGCCCGACGCGAAAATCAACTGCCCCGACGTGCCGGAGTTGCACGGTCTCGACCGTTTCGAGGCGCGCAAGAAATCCGTCGAGATGTTGCAGTCGCTGACGCTGCTGGTCAAGGAGGAGCCGTATGACAACAACGTCGGCTTCAGCGAGCGCGGGCAGGTGCCGATTGAGCCGCGCCTGTCCGAGCAGTGGTTTTTGGATTACAAAAAAATGCTCGGCGGCAAGATGGTGGATGAAGCGTTGTCGCTGGTGCTCACCAAGCGCGTCAAGTTTCACCCCGAGCGCTGGGAAAAAGTGTACGCGCACTGGCTCGAAAACATCCAGGACTGGTGCGTCTCGCGCCAAGTGTGGTGGGGGCACCGCATCCCCGTTTGGTACAAGGGCAGCGAGGTCGCGTGCCAGGAGCAAAGCCCCGGCGAGGGCTGGGAGCAGGATCCCGACTCGATGGACACATGGGCGTCGTCGTGGCTGTGGGCGTACGCGACGATGGACGGGGCGACGCGCAAGAAATTTTACCCAACGTCAGCGCTGGTCACCGGCCCCGACATTATTTTCCTGTGGGTCGCGCGGATGATTATGGCGGGCTTGGAATTTCGCGCCGCTGACAGTGAGCAACCGGCGGACAACATCGCGTTCAAAGACGTGTACTTCACCGGCCTCATCCGCGACCGGCAGGGGCGCAAAATGTCGAAGTCGCTCGGCAATTCCCCCGACCCGCTCGACCTCATCGCCAAATACGGCGCTGACGGTCTGCGCTTCGGCTTGATGCGTATCGCGCCGCAAGGCCTCGACATTCGCTTCGACGAAAAACAAATCGAGGAGGGTCGCAACTTCTGCAACAAACTGTGGAACGCCTGCCGCTTCCGCGCGATGCAAGGTGACATCGTCGCTGATGCTGACCCGTTCGTGCGCGAACTGACGCCGTTCGCCGAGCACATCCTCGCGCGCCTGGACGAGGTCATCGCCAGCGTGGACGCCGCGTTTGACAAGTTCGAGTTCAGCGCGGCGGCGGGCGCGTTGTACGAGTTTGTGTGGGACGACTTCTGCTCGCGCTTCCTCGAAACCGCGAAGGCAGACTTCGCTGATGCCCAGTCGCCCACGCGCAGCGGCACACTGGCGACGATTGATTACATTTTGTCGAAAGTGCTGCGCCTGCTGCACCCGTACACGCCGTTCATCACCGAGGAAATTTGGACGGAATTTGGCTTCGGCGGCGGCACCATCCAGTACGCCCCGTGGCCGACCGTCAGCGGCGCGTCATTGCCAGCGGCGTTGACAGACCAAGCCACCGCCACCTACGCGCTGATAGACGCCTCGCGGAAATTGCGCGGCGAGTTCCAAATCGCGCTGAACAAAAAGCTGCACTTCAAACTGCGCCGCGAAACCCCGCTGACTG
>JAITHY010000041.1 GCA_031279715.1 Verrucomicrobiales bacterium
TTGTTTGTTTTCATTTTGTGTTTCTCCTTGTTGGTGTTCATAAAATTGTTGAAGAAGTTAATTTCCCTTTCGCAGAGGGGAATGGGGTTGGAGGGTCATGGGGCTTGGGGTGCGGCGGCGCTGTTTGGCCACCATGAGGGTTTGGGGTGTTTGAGGCGGCTTTTGTGCTGACGTTGGATGGGCTGGGGCGTGGGCGAGGGTTCGTCGACGGGGTTGATTTTGCTGTTTCTGTTCATGCGGATGCTCCGGTTGGGGTTAAATGAGGCAAAACGGGAGTTTGGAGAACGACTGCCGGAACTTGTACAACGACTGCGCAAACTTGTACAACGGCTGTACGAACTTGGACAATGGCAGCGCAAGTCCCTGCCATTGTGTTGATTAAGTTAAATACTCTCCCGGAAAGAGTAAAAAGGACTGAAAAAACGGCTTGGAAGGCGGCAAAGGTTCCGCCCTTTACGAGCGGACTGGGCAAAGATGGCTCATAATGCGATTCTGCGATTCTGCGATTCTGCGATTCTACTCTGCACCATAGGCCGCCCAAGCTATACAAAAATCATGCCCCGTCAAGGATTTTTTATGTTTGTTGAAAACTATTTTCTCGCAGAGACGGCACTGGGGCGCCGTTGGCTTACACCTTGTTGCCCTATATAAGTGAATTTAGGTTGATTGAACATCCTGTTAATCCTATCCCAACTTGGATAACATCAAAACGCGATGGAAGACCAGGGTATCATCTTGCGGCGGCTGCCGTATTCGGAGACCAGCCTGATTGTGAGCTGGCTCACGGAGCGGCACGGGCTGGTGCGGACGCTCGCCAAGGGGGCGGCGAAACCGCGGCAGCCGCTTTATGGCAGGACGGATGTGTTTTCGCAGGGGCGCGTGTGCTGGGCGCCGTCGGCGCGGTCGCAGTTGCATATTTTGCGGGAGGTCACTGTTGAGCAGGCCAATCGCGAGCTTGCGAAGTCTTACGCGAGTTTGCTGGCGGCGACGTATTTTGGCGAGGTGATTGAGTTGCTGGTTGAGCCGCAGCATCCCGAGCCGGAGATTTTTGATTTGTTCCGCAAGGCGCTTGGGTACTTGCGGGAGAGGCCGGCCAGCGCGCTGTTGGTGGAGCGGTTTGAGCGCAAGTTGCTCGGCATTCTCGGGCTGAACCACAGCGGGCAGGCCATTGAGCAACTGCGCCGCCACGCTTATCCGCGGCAGCCGAAAACTTACCGGCGTTTGAAACATGAACTCACCCATTCACCAACAATTTGACGGCTGGCTTGAATTTGCGCCGCTGACGGTCAGCGCGCTGTCGCACCGGTTCGCGCTGCGCCGCGAGCCGCCCGCCCTGGCGCCGGTGTTTCCGTTCGCTGACAGTCAACACGTTCAGGCGGAGCAGGTGCATGGAAATTTGGTCGCCCGCGTCACGGACGCCGACCATCAGCGGGTGATGGACGGGGCGGACGCGCTGGTGACGGACAGCGCGCGGCTGACGCTCGCCATTCGCACGGCGGATTGCGGGCCGGTGTATTTTTTTGACCCGGAGCGGCGCGCCATCGGGCTGGCGCATTCGGGGAGAAAGGGGACGGCGCTGAACATCACGGGCGCGACGGTCAGCGCGATGGGCGGGCATTTCGGCACGCGGGCGCGGGATTTGGTGGTGGTGCTGGGGCCGTGCATCCGGCCGCCGCATTATGAGGTTGATTTTGCGGTGACCATCAGCGAGCAGGCAAGGGCGGCGGGGGTGGAAAAATTTTACGATTGCGGACTGAACACCGGCGCTGACGCCCGGCGGTTTTATTCTTACCGGATGGAGCGGGGCAAGACGGGGCGGCATTACGCGTTTCTCATGCTCAACGGCTGACGCCCAGCGGCCGCGTTTCGCGCCAGTTTTAACGCCGCCGCCTCATCACCGCCAGCAACGCCGCGCCGGTGAGCAGCAGTGTCAATGCCGAGGGTTCGGGGATGGCGCTGACACTCAACAAGCCGGCGCCGCTGAAGATAACCGCGCCCAAGGCTGTGTTCAGTTCGGTGTGGTTGTAGCCTTGGCCAATGACGAGGTTGCTGATGGTCACGCCGTCGAGCAAAAGGCTGTCTATCACCGCCGTGCCGCTGTAGTTCAAGTTCACCATCGCGCCCGTCCACACAGACAAGTCCGCCACGCCGCCGAGGGCGTTGACGTTGTCCAGTTGCAAAGCGCCGGCGCTGACGATGGTGTCGCCCGCATAGGTGTTCGCGCCGCCGAGCAACAGCGTGCCGTTGCCGGCTTTGGCGAGGCCGCCCGCGCCGTTGACTTCGCCGTTGATGGTGATTTGGCTGCCGTTGGTGTCAAACGTCACCCCGCCGTTCGCGTCGCTGAGCGTCACCGCCAGCGCCGCGTCAATGGCGAAACTGTCTCGCGCCCGCACCACGCCGCCGCTCAAGGTGATGAGGTTCTCGCCCATCGCGTAAATTGAATCCTTTTGGATGCCGCCCGCGCCGAGCGTCAGCGTGCCGCCGCTGACCAGCAGCGCCGCCGTGCTGGTCGCCGCCCAGCGCCCGCTGCGCGGCTCGTTGCTGCCGCCAAAATAAATCCCGTGCGTGTTCACCGCGCCGCCGCTGAGGCTCAGCATCGCCTTGCCGTCCACGTCTGTCTTTCCGCTGTTGTTGTCCATGTGGCCGAGCAGGATGCCGTTGGTGCCGCTGTTGAAGATGGAGTCGGGGTTGACGTTCAACGTGCCGCCGCTGACAGTGATGAGGCCGAGACCGGCGCCGTTGCCGTTGCCGTTCATCACCGCCACGCCGCCCTCGAAACTGGCGACCCCCTGCCTCACTTCAAAGGCGCCATTGTTGTTCGACTGGCCGATTTTGCTTTGCGCGATGTTGTGCCACACCGCCTGTGTGAACACCGCGTTGGGATTGTCCATGATGATGGCGCCCTGCAACATTTCCAGCGTCAGCAAGTTCACCGCCACCGCGTCCGTGTTACCGCGCCCCACATACGAGGCGTGGGTGGAAAACGTGGTCAATTGTCGCATGACGTATGTCCCCGCGTTAAACATCACCGAAATGTCCTCGTCCCAAAATCCCAGCCACCAAGTGCTGTTCCCGAACTGCCGCCCGCCATACTCAAACGTGGTCTCCGAACGCCCGCCGCCGGTGAGATACAAATCGTTGTTCACGTTGTAACCCAGCGCGCGAAACGCGAAAGTCTGGTTGTCAGCCGTAATCAAATGAGCGCTGACATGCGCCTCGTTGACACGGTTCAACTGGATTCGTGAATCCGGCGCGCTGAACGTCACCGTCCCGCCGCTAAACGCGAAGTCCGCCCGCACCGTCCAATCGTCCCCCCAGTCGCCCGGCGTGCCGAACGCCCATGTGCCGCTGACGCTGACGTTGCCGTCAATGACCACGCTGGTGGTGCTGCCGGCGGCTTGGCTGAACACCGCCGCGTTGCCATCCACCCATGCTGTCGGGCTGGGAACGCCATCCACCCAGCTCACGCTGGTGGCGTCCCAAGTGCCGCTGGCGCCAGCGGACCAAGTCAGGGTATCCGCCGAGGTATTGAACGCCGCCATGCCGCTGAGAGTCAGCAGCAACACGGCCCGTTTGATTAGCATTTGTGTTTTCATTGTTTTATTTTTTCTTTGGTTGTTGGTCATGGCTTCGCCGCAAAGACGACCCGTCCTTGTCGTGAAAATGGAGTGTCTCTTAGGGGAAGATGGCTGTCAATCAGGCTAAAAACGAGGGCAGATTTGTCCTCATTCCGATTGCCGATTGTAGCATCATGGTCAATGCTTTGCGGAATCTTTTCATGGGGTGCAGAGTAGTGTTTACACCAATGCTGTCAACAGTTTTTTTATAAAGGTGAAAATAGTTGTTTAATGGGAAGCGCCATCCCGCTGGCGCCATGCCAGCCGCACCAGCAGATAACTGCCGACGCCGAAAATGACGCCCAGCAACGTGCAACCGAGGAATAGCGGCCACACGGCCTCGGCAAAAATGTGCTCCACCGGAACGCCGGCGTGGTGGAAATGTTTTTTCAACAAAAAATAATCCCAAAAATTTTCACAAATGTCCCTGATAATGGCCAGATGCCGGCTCGGAATGCGCAGCACCCAGCAACCGAACAAATACGCGCCGGCATAGTAAAATGGCGCGGTGAACACATTGGTCAGCCACTGAACGCTGAACGTCAGCGGAATGTTGGCGCGAAACACTACCGCAAAAAAAGTGGCGATAACCGTGTGCAATCCGAAGAACGGCGACGCCGCCACCAGCAGCCCGATGCAGCACGCCCGCGCCGTCGAGTTTTTCCGCAACAGCCACAGCTCCCTGTCCAGCAAACAATCCCCCAGCCAGCCGTGCAGCCAGCTGTTCCGCAATTTCAAACGGGAGCAACCCGCCTTGTGCAACCGCCGGTAAAATTTCAATTTCATCTGTTGTTAATCGTTTTCGGCGCCGCTGTAAATTGTCCGGCCAGTTCCCGCGCCCTGGCGACGTTGGCGGGGGACATGATGTCGGCGAGACGCCCGGCGTCTTCCTTCGCCTGTTCGTCACTCTTGGCGGCGATGAGGTACCATTTCAACGCGCTGACACTGTCCGGCTTTTTTCCCGACTCGTGCAGCACGGCGAGATTATATTGTGCGTTCACGGAGCCTTGATTGGCGGCGCACGCCAGCCATTTGATTCCAAGCGTCAAATTTTGCTCCACCCCGTTTCCCTGCGCGTACATCAGGCCCAAATCGTTTTGCGCCCTCACCGCGCCACGGTCAGCGGCCTTCCCAAACCACAGCGCCGCCTGCTTTCCATCCGCCAGCACGCCCCAACCCTTCATGTAACAAATTCCCATCACGCCTTGCGCGTCCACATCATCAGCGTCCGCCGCCTTGCGAATCCACTCCGCGCCGACCTTGCTGTCCTGCTCCGTGCCGATGCCTTGCAAATGCATTTTCCCCAGGTTGAACATCGCCGGCGCATAACCCGCTGAGGCTGACTTTTTATACCACGTCATCGCCATCGCGAAATCAAGCTCAACCCCAAAACCGTTTGCCAAACAGACGCCAACCATATTCATCGCCCGCGCATTCCCGCTGTCAGCGGCTTTTAGCAGCCACTCGTAGCCCTTCCGCTGATCGCGCGCCGCTTTGATGCCTTGCAAATACATCGTGCCCAGTGTCAGCATCGACTCCTGATCACCCGACTCCGCCGCCCTGGCCAGTTCCGCCGGAGTGTTCAATTCCGCGCCGCTGACGCTGACACTCGCCGTCAACGCCAAAATTACCAATCGTAAATCAGCCATCGCAATTTCCTAAATTCCCGCGCCAATCCGCGCGGCCAACTGCTCCGGCAAGCCGACTTGCCGGATTTTTTCCTGCGCCCGCGGCAAGTCATACGCCAGCCGTCGATATTCAATTCTGTTCTCCGACGGCGAATAAATCACATAACTCGCCCGCCAATCGCGGTCGCGCGGCTGCCCCACCGCGCCCACGTCCACCAGATACCGGGTCCCCCGCTGCAACTCCAGCCGCGGCGCGCGCGACAACTCGCGCACGCCGCGGCTTTTGACAAACACCCGCGCGACGTGCGTGTGTCCGCAAAAACACAACTGCGTGTTCTGGTAAATAAAACTGCTCTCCGCTTCCAGCGGTTTGGTGATGTAATTCCACTTTGCCGGCTCGTCGAGCGAGGAATGCACCACGGTAAAATTGCCAATCCGCAAGCTCAACGGCAGCCTGGCGAGCCAGCCCTTGTCCTCCGCTGACAGTCGCTTCTTCGACCACATCACCCCCGCGCCCGCCAAGTCGTTGAAATTTTGCAAGTCCTTTGTCTCCGCGACCATTTCATCATGGTTCCCCTTGATCACCGGACAATTTAATTCCCGCGCCAACCGCAAACACTCGCGCGGATTGGCGTTGTAGCCGACGATGTCGCCAAGGCAAACCGGATGCGTCACTTTCTGCGCGACCATGTCATCCAGCACCGCGCAAAACGCCTCCAAGTTGCTGTGGATGTCGCTAAAGATGCCGTATTTTATTTTGACTGTCACAAAAGCGCGTTTACGACGGCACGCCTTCCTCGGCTCCCGTTTCGGAGACTTCGGGAGCCTGCCAGCGTTTTTCGGGGTAGAGGTTGATGTCGTCGGGCCGGACGCTGAAGCCGCAGGTCTCGAAGAGATAAGCGACGCCGTCCTTGCTGCCCATGGTCTGGCTCAACTCATGGGCAAAAATTTCGATGTATTCCTTGTAAGAATCCAAGTTGAGTTTGCCGTCGAGAACGTCAGCCTCGACACTGCTGTCGTGATTGTCGATGAGTTGCAACATGGCGCGCTTGAGGAGCAGGCGCAAATTGGGATCAATGGCGCGCGCGAAGGGGCTGGCGGTGCTGTTCTTCTGCCGCAGTTGCGCGGGGTTTGGCTTGGGGCTTAACATGAGGTTGGTTTCGTTCATAACTATGTCTTGGTTGAGGATTAAATCGTTTTCGGACAAAATGGCCGGCGCTGACGGTGACCCCGCTTGATAGCTGGCGGGCATTATCTCTTGTCTGACGGGTTTTGCCGGATGGGTGACGGGCAGCGGCGGTTCCGCTGTGGTGACAACAAGCGTGGGTTGGGGCGGCTCGGCGGGCTTGGTCACGGGCAGCGACTCGGATTTAATTTCGGCCTTGGCGACAACGGGAGCGGGTTGGGGCGGTAGTTCCGGTTTTGGCTCAGGTTCAGCGATTGGCGCCACAGGAGCCGGCTCGGGACTGGACACTTCCTTGAGCGGCTCAGGACTGGGTTTCGGACGGTCAGTCTCAGCGGCGGGCTTAGGCGGCTCTATCGGGCGCAGCTTGGGTAATTTTTCTTTGATGGCGACCGGTTGCACTGGCAGCGGTTTGGATTGTTTGAATTTGGCCGGCGGGGTGCTGAGCACTCTGGGCAAGCCTGCGACACACCCAAGAATAATCCCCGTCAGCGCGATGCCACCGGCAGCCCAAAAGTGCCAGCCGCCGCCGCTTTCGTCACCGTTAAAAGTGTAGCCTGCGGAAGACTGTCCATCCTTGACCACTTTCACATTATCAATGGAAAACTGGGCGCCACGCTGCGAGTTGGCCTGCCATTCGTCAACGCCCCAATCAAGAAAAAACGTGGCACACGCCAAGCCGAGCGCAGTGAACAGCACTATTAATAACAAGCCGCTGGCAATACGTAACATGGCAAATAGAATGCGGTCAAATTATATTCCGAGTCAAGTCTTGTTTGCAAAAAAGCCGCGACGGGTGCCGCGGCTTTTTGTCAGCGTGGTTAAACTTTGCCGTAAATGGTTTTACCCGTGGAGAGCAAGTCATCGCAAGCCTCGCCGAGGCGGGCGGTGACACCATCCTCAGCCTTCTTGAGATAGCTGCGCGGGTCGTAGGCTTTTTTGTCGCCGATTTCGCCGTCAATCTTCAGCACGCCGTCGTAGTTGCGGAAGAAGTGCTCGGCAATCGGGCGGGTGAAGGCGTATTGCGTATCGGTGTCGATGTTCATTTTAACGACGCCGTAGCCGAGTGTCTCGCGGATTTCACTGAGCGGGGTGCCGCTGCCGCCGTGGAACACGAGGTCAAACTCAGCCTCCTTGCCGTACTTGGCAATGACCGCGTCCTGGCCTTTTTTCAAAATGTCCGGACGAAGCTTGACCGCGCCGGGTTTGTAGGAGCCGTGAACGTTGCCAAAAGTGGCGGCAAACAAATAACGCCCCTTGCCCTTCAGCATTTCGCAAACTTCAAGCATGTCTTCGGGTGAGGTGTAGAGTTTGTCAGCGGGATGGTCGGAGTTATCCACGCCGTCTTCCTCGCCGCCGACAACGCCGGCCTCAAGTTCAAGGATAATTTCCTGCTCGACGCAAAGTTTCAAAATTTCCTGCGTGAGCTTGAGGTTCTCCTTCAGCGGCAACTCGGAGGCGTCAAGCATGTGCGAGTTGAACAGATTGCCTTTGCCGGTTTTGCGACGCTCAGCGGTGGCGGCAATGAGCGGCTTGAGGAATTTGTCAACTTTCTTCGGCTGGCAGTGATCAGTGTGCAGACCGACGAGGACGTCGTATTTCCGCGCGAGAATGTGCGCGGCCTCGGCGAGAACGATGGCGCCAAACGCCATGTCCTTGACCGCGACGCCGGAGGCGAACTCGCCGCCACCGGTGGAAACCTGGATGATGCCATCGGATTTTTTATCGGCAAAGGCTTTCAGCGCGGCGTTAATCGTGCTGATGGAGGTTACGTTGATGGCGGGATAGGCGTAATCGCCCGCTTGTGCCGCGTCCAGCATGGCGGCGTATTGTTTGGGTGTTGCTATTGGCATAGGACATCAACGTTAGCGGGTCGGCGAAGAAAGGGAAGCAAAGTTTTTGTGTCGTTATTGCGGCGCGCTGACCTTCACAGGCCCAGTCTCGGCGGGCAACGGCGCTTGGCGCGGCAACGTGGTCGCTGACAGTCTCAGTTCGGGACGCTCGATGATTTTCAGGTTGAACGTCAGCGACTGGTCTTTGCGCATGACTCGCACGGGAATGGTGGCCCCCACCCTGGCGAAAAACGCGGCGTCGAGAATGTCCTGCGGACTGGAAATCCTCCGGTCGCCGATGGCGATGACCCGATCGCCGCGCTCCAAACCACAGTCAGCGGCGGGAGTCTGGTCATAAAGCTGGCTGACATAAACAGCGTGGGCGTAGGGCTTGTCAGGATGAGAGTCCACAACCCCGACTCCGACCCACCCGTGCCGCGCGGCGCCGTATTGTTTCAAGTCGGCGACGATGCGGCTGACCGACTTAATCGGGATGCCGTAACACTCGCGCCCGCCGTCAACGGAGAACACCATCATCGCCACCACTTCCCCGCTGCTGTTGAGCAAGGGTCCGCCGATTTGCCCGGGGCTGACGGTGATGTTGCACCGCACATGCGTGGTGGCGAAAAAACTGTTCAGGTACCGCACGTCAAAACCGGTGACAATGCCAAAACTCGGACTGACCGGCAAATTATACGCATACCCAATGCCCACCAAGCCGCTGGCGATGCGCAACTTGTCGGAGTCGCCCAGCGGAATAAAGGGCGTGTTCTCCAAATCCGCCTTGAGCAAAGCCACACCGCTGCGCGCGTCGCGTCCGATGATTTTCGCTTCAACAGCCTTCCCGTCGTATTCAATCGACGCCCGGGTGGACTCCAATACCACATCATAAGCGGTCAGCAACGTCCCATGACTATCAATGAAAAATCCCGTGCCCGCCAGAATTTGGTCAAGGTTAAGCGCGCGAATTTTTACCACCGCACCGGAGGTTTTGTTGAAAATCTGCTGCACCTCGCCCGACAATGAATCCATGACGGTCGCGTGAACGGCAGCGGCAAGCGCACAAACCGCGCCGGCCAGCAACAGGTTAAAACGCAATCGTTTTGTCATAAGACAGCGGAGTCTGACCGGTTGAATAACGCGGGGCGTCCCTCTCGGAATCAGAAACCAACCGCACATTCGACGCGGCGCCGGTTTTGGCGTAACCGGCGGGGTCACCGTCAGCGGCGTCCCTGAACAAACTCAGCGCCCCAATCACACACAGCGCCACAACCGCCGCCATCCCGCCGCAAACGGCAAACGCACGGCAAGGCTCGGCGAATAAAAACTCACGCAACCACGACCGCAGCGACTCCCGGTGTGAAGCTTTCCGAAACATCTCCGCCCGCTGATAGCGATGAAACTCCGCCAGAAACCCGCTGAAATAGGCTTTCCCCGGCGTCTCCAGTTTCTTCAATCGCAACAACTGCTGTAATTTTTGCTCGTTCAAGTTCATCTACTCTCCACTATTTAACAAAGGATGCAAGCGCTTTCTGCAAATAACGATGCGCGTAATGCAACCGCGACCGCACCGTTCCCTCGGAACAGTTCATGATTTTGCCAATCTCCGCGTGGCTCATGCCCTCAATGTCGAACAAAATCACCGCGGCCCTC
>JAITHY010000074.1 GCA_031279715.1 Verrucomicrobiales bacterium
GACGGTGACGGCGGAATGGTCGCGCCCGCGCAAGCAGGAGGAGGTGCAGAAGATTTACGAGGAGTTTTACCACGCCGAGCCGTTTGTGCCCGTACTGCCGTCCGACCAACTGCCGGAGACGCGGCGTGTGTTGCGGACGAACGCTTGCGAGGTGGCGGTGCGCGCTGACAGTCGCACGGGGCGGCTGTTCATGTTCAGCGCGCAGGACAATCTTGGCAAGGGCGCGGCGATGCAGGCGGTGCAGGCGTTCAACGTGCGGTTCGGTTACGCGGAGACGGCCGGTTTGCTGTAAGCGGGACGATTTATGAATATTCAATGGATTAAGAACGGAGGCGTCACCTCGGCGCAAGGCTATTGCGCGGCGGGCGTCGCGGCGGGCATCAAGAAAAAAGGCCGGAAGGACCTGGCGCTCATCGTCAGCGCCAAACACGCCACTGTCGGCGCGACCTTCACCACCAACCAGGTCAAGGCGGCGTGTGTCAAACTCAGCGCCCAGCACGCCAAACGAGGACGGGCGCGGGCGGTGATTTTGAACAGCGGCAACGCCAACGCCTGCACAGGCTTGCGCGGCATCCGCGACGCCAAACTCACCGCCGAGGAAACCGCGAAAGTGGTCGGTTGCCGCGCGCAGGACGTGCTGGTTTGCTCCACGGGTCGCATTGGCGTTCCGCTGCCGATGACGCGCATCAAGGGGGGCATTAAAAAACTGGTTAAGAAACTTGATGCCAACGGCGGCAAATCCGCCGCGAAAGCCATCATGACCACCGACACTTACGCGAAGGAATGCGCCGTTGAGTTGGAATTGGGCGGCAGGCGCGTCGTAGTCGGCGGCATGGCGAAAGGCGCGGGGATGATTCATCCAAACATGGCGACGATGCTGTGCGTCATCACCACTGACGCTGCCGTTGACCTCGCCTCGTTGCGCCGCGTCACCGCTGACGTTGTCGAGACTACCTTTAACCGCATCTCCGTCGACGGCGACACCAGCACGAACGATACCGTTTTTGTCCTCGCCAACGGCGCCATCGGCAACGCGCCGCTCTCCCGCGACAATCCCGAGTTCGACAAATTCCGCGGCGCATTGCATTTGGTCTTGTCGAAATTGTCGCGCATGATCATTGAAGACGGCGAGGGCATCACCAAAGTCGTTGACCTCACCATCAGCGGCGCCGCCAACGACGCCGACGCCAGGCGCGCCGCCGAAGCCATCGCCCGTTCGCCGCTGGTGAAAACCTCATGGTGCGGCAATGACCCGAACTGGGGACGACTGATGGACACCATCGGTTACAGCGCCGCGAAAGTGCGCGAGGAACTGGTGGACATCTATTACAACGGCTTGCTGGCTGTCAAAGGCGGCATGGTCAGCAAAACCCCGTTCGCGCGCCTGAAAAAAGAAGTCAGCAAACCGACCTTCGCCATCAACATCGACTTGCATTTGGGCAAGGGCGCCTACTCGCTGTGGGTGAACGATTTGACCGAGGAATATGTAACTTTGAACAAAGGCGAGTGACAGCGTCAATCATGAACTCATTTGAACAACAAATCCGGCGCGCCGATGTTTTGGTCGAGGCGCTGCCTTACTTGCAAAAATTTCGCGGCCAGACGGTGGTCATCAAATACGGCGGCAGCGCGATGGACGACCCGCTGTTGGTGGCGTCGGTGTTGCGCGACATCGTTTACCTTGAAGCCGTCGGCATCAATCCGGTCATTGTCCATGGCGGCGGCAAGGCGATTACAAAACGGATGAAAGAGCGGGGGCTGGAGGCGAAATTTATCGCGGGGCTGCGCGTCACGGACAAGGCATCGGTGGACATCGTCGCCGAGGTGCTTGACACGCACATCAACCCCGGTATCGCGCAAAAACTCAACGAGTTCGGCGGCAGCGCCAAATCGTTTTCCGGCGCCAATGTCTTCCGCGCCGAGAAATCGCCCGCGTTTGAGCACAAGGGCGAAACCGTTGACCTCGGCTACGTCGGCGACGTCATCGGCTGCCAAATTCCGCGCGTGCTGGAATGCGTGCATCAGGAAATCGTCCCCGTCATCTCCCCCATCGGGCGTGACGAGCAGCGGCAGATTTACAATATCAACGCTGACATCGCCGCTGCCGAAATCGCCATCGCCCTTGAAGCCGAAAAAATCATCTACCTCTCCGACGTCAACGGCGTCCTGCGCGACCCCAAGGACGCCGCCACACGCATCCCCACCGTCAGCGGCGCGGACGTGCAGGCGTTGAAAGCCGGGGGTATCATCGACGGCGGCATGTTGCCGAAAGTCAACTCGTGCTTGAAGGCGTTGCACTTCGGCGTGAAAAAAGTGCACCTCATTGATGGACGCATTCCCCACGCGCTGCTGCTGGAGTTGTTCACCGACAAAGGTATTGGCACGGAGATGGTGTTGAACTAAAGTCTCCACTGCATTATGGAACAAGAACAGAACAAGGCGGAATCGGTGCGGCGGATGTACGCGGATTTTGTCGTGCCCTCCTATCAACGCTCGCTGACGCTGACGCGCGGCGAGGGAATGTATGTGTGGGATGCTGACGGTCAGCGGTACCTTGACATGGGCGGCGGCGTCGCGGTCAACTCGCTTGGGCACGCGCATCCGCGCATCGCGGCGGCGTTGCACCGGCAGGCGCTGACGCTGACGCACACATCGAACCTTTATTACAACGAGCAGCAAGCGCTGCTGGCCTCGCGGTTGGTGAAACAACTCGCGCCGGGAAAAATCTTTTTCTGCAACAGCGGCGCGGAAGCGAACGAGTGCCAGTACAAACTGGCGCGCAAAGTCGGCAACCCGCGCGGGCGCTTTGAAATTATCACCGCGCTCAACTCGTTCCACGGAAGGACGCTGGCGGGAATCGCCGCGACGGGGCAGGGCAAAGTGCGTGTCGGTTTCGAGCCGACCGTCAGCGGCTTCAAGCATGTTCCGTACAACGACCTTGACGCCGTGCGCGCCGCTGTTACTGACCAAACGGCGGCGGTGTTGATTGAGGGCATTCAGGGCGAGGGCGGGGTGACGCCGGCGACGGCGGAGTATTTGCTTGGCTTGCGGAAGCTGACGAAGGAACGGGGCATTCTGCTGTTGTGGGACGGCGTGCAATGCGGTTATTTTCGCACGGGGCGGTTTCAAAGTTTCCAGCGGATTTTGGAGAACGTCAGCGGCGCGGCGGAATTTTTGCCCGATGCCGTGGCGATGGCCAAATCCATCGGCGGTGGCTTCCCGATGGGCGCGGTGTGGATTAACGCCGGGCACGCCGACGTTTTCCAACCCGGCACACACGGCACCACCTACGGCGGCGCCCCGCTGTCATGCGCCGTGGCGAACGCGGTGCTTGACGAAATTGAGGAGAAAAATCTGGCCGCCAACATTCGCGCGATGGGCGAATTGCTGAAACAAAAACTCTCCGGGCTTGGCCGCGCTTCCATCAAGGAGGTGCGCGGCATGGGCGGCATCATCGGCATCGCGCTGACGGTGGATGGCGCGGCGGCGGCGGCGAAATTACAGCAAGCGGGATTGCTTTTAATTCCCGCCACGGGTAATGTACTCCGCTTCCTGCCTCCGCTCAACGTCAGCGAGGAGCACGTCGAGGAAGCGGTGGGGATAATTAAGAAAACCTTGTGAGATGAGAAGTTTTTTACGAATTAAGGATTTCACCGTCAGCGAGGCGCGCGAGGTGTTGCGGCTGGCGGAGCGGTTCAAAACGCAACGCGGCAATTTTTGCGCGGACTTGTTGCGCGGACAAACCTACGCGCTGATATTCTCCAAGAGTTCGACGCGGACGCGCGTGTCGTTCGAGGTTGGTATCCGCGAAATGGGCGGGCAGACGCTGTTCCTCAGCGCGAATGACATCCAGCTTGGCCGCGGCGAGCCGATTATCGACACGGCGCGCGTATTGGGCAAGATGGCGCACGGCGCGGTTATCCGCACTTATGCGCAGGCTGACGTTGAGCAATTCGCGCAATATTCCGCCCTGCCCACCATCAATGCGCTCACTGACGATGAGCATCCGTGCCAGATTCTCACCGACATCTTCACCTACGAACGCAAACACGGCAGCATCAGCGGCAAGAAAGTTGTGTTCATCGGCGACGCCGACTGCAATGTGGCGCGGTCGTTTGTCCACGCGGCGGAATTGTTCAATTTCAAACTCACCTGCGCCGCGCCCGACGGCTACCAAACGCGCGTCACCAACGCGAATACGACGCTGACCGTCAGCGCGCAAGCCGCCGCCGCTGACGCTGACTTGCTCTACACC
>JAITHY010000087.1 GCA_031279715.1 Verrucomicrobiales bacterium
CGCCCGAAGGTCGGCCCCGCACGGTGTCAGCGAAACGATGGATTGCAAACTCATGGCGGCGAGTGTGCCGCGAAAACCACCAAACCCCTAACAGTCGTGGGAAGTTTGGAGGGACTGACAAATCATTTGCCGGGCGCCACGCGCGCCGGCGGGATGTTTTTCAGCGCGCCGCCAAGGTCGTCGCGCAACCGGCCGTCGCCGCCAAACTCAAAAACTTTGTCAGCCGACCAGCCGCGCGCCGCAAACTCTGCCGTCAGTATGTTAAGCAACGCGTCACGGTCGCCGCTCCCGGATAGGATCGCGCTGACAATTGCCCGGCACACACAGCATTTCATGTTATGGACACCTTGGTGGAAATTGTTTGCCTGTCCTCGGATGTCGGGGTGGTGTTTAAAACAGTAAACACGTTTTCCGCCTCACACCCGCCCGAAAAAAAACCAGCCTTCCCGGATCCCGCGGGCTTGGGTTTTGAGTTTGATGACTGGTAGTGCGTATAGCCATCATCCTGGTTGACTCGCGTGCCAAAAAACGGCGCCGTCGCGCCGTTCCACAACGCCACATTCGTGCTGTCGCCATGAGCGCATTCGTTTTCGGAGGGTTCGTCTGGTTCATCCGGTTCGTCTGGTTCATCCGGCTCGTCTGGATCCTCGCGGCCGGTAAACGTGACCACCGGATAAAATTTTGTCGGCACGCGCATCACGTCGGCGGCCGGGGCGTTGTCGCCCGAATTTTCATACCCAACCTCAAAAAATCCGCTGAAAGTCCAGCGCGTGAGCCGCTTGGCGACAACAGTGTCAGTCCAGTCCACCGCGCACACCTCGCAGTCTTCGCTTTTTGGGTCCAAGACCGTCTTGTTGTGTTGCGTCACATCGGAGTATGCAAAGTTTGGACTCCCCTCAAACTCGCCGCCAAACTCACCGAAAAAACGCCTGCCGCGACACTCGCCGGCATGACCCTCCGCTGCGTCGTGGTAAGGCTTGACGCATCCGCAGCGCCACTCGTCCAGCATGATGTAAGCGCTGTGCGCAAACGGGTAACTGGCTCCCGCGCCCTCGCCCGTATTGGGGTCAATTTCGGCGTAAAAACCGCGGCCCGGAACAAAGTAAAAAACAGGCCCGACAATCCCCTCCAGACACGACCGCGAAACAGGCACCGGCCTTAACGCGGCCTCCCCAAAAAAACTCACACTCATCGAGCGCGTGTAACCCGTGGACTGCTCAACATCGACCTGGCTCCCGTTTTTGTTTGTGCATTTTCCAGTAAACGCAAAACTGTAACCGCTGTTGACCGAGCGCGAATAATTAACGCTTAATTTGTACGATTCCTTTTCCCCGTTGAAGCAGGTCTGTCTGTCCACCGGCATGATGGTGTTGCGCGTCCTGTTGGGGTGGCATGCGACAAGGCCCGCATGTTGCAAAGCCGGCAGCGTGTAGTACTGGAATTTTCGCGCGCCGGAAAGCTCGATTTCCATCAGCTTGATTATTTGCCCGATCGTCAGCGCCTTGATACCCATGTCACACAACTCCAAAAAGTATTTCCCTCCCGCATATCGAAAACCATTGGCATCCGCTCAGAAGGGTCGACACCCTGTCCCCAACAATGCTTGCGATCGGCTGGTAAAACACTATCAGGTCATCCTCAAAGTTGGGCGGCGGCACCGCCGGTGAATCCAACGCCTCGAAGACCATGCCCTGACTCTCTTCGTCTGTATCAAAAACGCCGAACGGATTGGTTGTGAACCGAATCGCCAGCGTCCGCGCGGCGGGCGAAACAGGGACTTTTGCCGCGCCAACCAGCCCCGTCTCCTCATCCTGCAAGTCCTCAAACTCGGCGCAAAAGTGGTTGTTGTGCAAGCCAAACTCGACGGCGACAAACTTGTCGCCGCCCTCGGTGACCAGCGAGCACTGGTACGGCCAGGCCGCCGGGCCGCCCGCTGTGACGCGCGGGCGGGGGATGACGGGGTCAAAGGTGGCGCCGCCGGGGTTGACACTCACGCGGCAGCCCGCGGATGAGCGCGGCGTGATGCTCCGCAAATAATCAACCAGCTGCCGCCCCCAGGTTTCCTGCAGGGGTTCGCCTCTCCGGGGGTAGTCGGGCATTTTCATTGGGGGAGCAGGTACTCGTCAATGGCGTCAAACCCCGTCCACTCTTGCGTGCGCGTCCACGCGCCGCTTTTGCCCGCGCGGTTGCAGCGGTCGGCGGTTTTGATGTATTTCTTTGAGGCCGGGCCAAACCCCGGACTGGATTGCATCCCGCATCCGCCGCTGACCGTGCCGTTGGTGACCTGGGTTGTCAGGCGGTAGACCGTGGTGTAAAGGCGGTAACTATCCTGCCCGCGCTTGATTCTCTTGGCGTATTCGCGGGCGAGTGTGCCGGTTATCTCGCCATCGCCCGGCGTTCCGTCCTTTTTTTTGTAGGAAAACTTCCACTCTTTGCTCAAGGCGAGATCAGACTCGTCAAGCCACAGTTGTATCTTTTGGAAATCCTCGTCGGTGATTTTGCCATCGTTAAACTTTTCATGCTCCGCGAGCGGCTTGTCAATCGCTATGCACTCAATTTCGAATTGCGGCAGGAAATTTTCCGGCGTCGAGGGCGTGGCGGCGTTGGCTGTTTCGCAAACAACCGTCAACACGCCGCGGCCGCCGTCAGCGTGTTTGATTTTTGTTTTTGAGACGTAAAAAAACGCGGGATATCCCTCGACTCTGCTGCCGATGTCCGGGTCGGAGGCGAGGCAGGTTTCAAACGGGCCGCTGTAGACCAGGGTCAATGTGTAAGAGTCCGGGCTTTTCTCGTATTCGGGGTAGTCCGGCTGCAGCAGCAGTTCCCGCGCACCCCTCCAAACAGTTGTTTTTGCCATAAGTTTTTACGCCCAAACGGCGCCGGGTGGGACGTTTCTGGCGTCCAGTTTGTTTGATATGCCGGTGAGTCCGGAAAGCAGCTTTTCGGCGGCGGCGGCGGTGCGGCGGGCGTAGTCCAGCGACGGCCCGCCGTTTCCAACAAACCAGCCGACGCGGGCGAACTGGTCGGTGTTGGCGGCGCCGGATTTGCCGTTTTTCACGCCGGAGTATTTTTCTCCGGCGTCAATGACTTGGGAGTTTGAGATTTTTTCCCGCGCGGCGCCAACGTTTTGAACAAAATCGTCGTACGCCGCTTTAAGCTTGGCCCTGCCGTCCTTAACGTCAACCACGTCAACCGGCTTGAATTTTTTGGCGGCGTCACTAACAGCCTCACCCAATTTTTTCGTGGGGTTTTTCAGGAGAAGCGCGGCCTCCTTCAGTTTGGACGCGCCCCGTGCTCCCAGCTCTTCGTGCCCCAATTCGCCAAGGCCGGGAATAAAAAGCCCGGCTCCATCCTCCCGCCGCGACTTGCGGATTTGCTCCTCGGAAACGGCAGGGACAAAATCCTCGGTTCCGTCGTCCCGTTTCACCCGTTTGGTGCCCGGCAAAATGGGAGCCAGAAATTTGGTGGCCAACCATTCAATTTTGGACTGCAGCCAGATGACAGGCTCTTGAAAACCTCTCAAAATGGAGGCGGACAATATGTCCCCCAACCCCTCAAAGCCAGCGGCCAACCCCTTGAAACAATCCACAGAGAAAGCCTCCGACATGACACCGGCGAACGCGTCGAACGACGCGTTGAGCGCGCCTGCCAAATAATTTACCGCCTCGCCAAAACCAATTTTGAGTGACAGCGCGACGACCTCGGCGATGTTGTCATTTTTGAAGGCGTCAACAATGAAACCGGCGGCATTGCCGATGTCTTTCGACCATTTGGCGAAGTCAATGCTCCGCACCAAGTCCAGCAAGCCTGCCAGTGCCGGAGCCAGCCCGGAAGCAATTCCCGAAAAAATATCACCGACGGACGCGCGGAATTGCGCAAATTTTACATAAATTTTTGAAAAGGTGTCGGCGATGGATTCCCACATGAATCCAACTTTGCCATATTTGGCAATCATATCTTCGATAACTCCGGGCGAGTTCATGATTTCCAGCATGCCTTTTCCGCTGCGACCAAAAATTTGCAACGCCGCTGATGTTCGACTGGCGGCGTCGGGTAATTTTTGCATGCCCTTTTGAATGGCAAGCAGCGCGTCCGGAACCGACATTTTTTTGAGGCTGTCGATGGATAATCCCAGGCGTTGGAAAATTTTCGCGGTTGGCTCGCCCTCGTCATTAACTCCACCCAGCGCCCTTTGAAATTGCATCAACGCGGGCGCCAGCGACTCGGCGGAATCACTCACCTCAATGAACGCCCGTTGCAACACCACCAAATCCTTGACGGCAACGCCGGTCTGGGTGAACAGACTCGACAAGTCGGTGCCTTTTTTAATGGCGTCGGTGACACCGCTTATGACGCCCTGCACGCCCTTGAAGCCGGCAAACGCCGCCACCACGCCGCCGATGGCGGCCTTGACCTTGCCGGCGGCGGCCACCGCCGCCGAGCTGTCAATCGCGATTTTGTAATCAAGAACTCCGTTCACGCGGGACACGATACCGCGCCGCTGACGGTGACACTAACAGCGGTGGGAGATTTGCTAAAATTTTACAAAGAGGGCATGGAGTTCTTGGAGAAATTATTTCATCGCCGCGTCGAGCTTGGCGCGGATGGCGTCGCCGATGAGTTTTTGCGCGCGCGGCGTGAACTGGCCGCCGAGCACGGGGAAGAAAGGACGCGCCGGAATGCCGCCGCCGCGACCCTTGCTTTTTTGGGAGCCGAACTGGTGCACGGGCGCGTAGGGCCTGTCACTGCCGGCGTGGACGCTGTCGTTCGTCACCAACGTCACGCGCAGCGAGGCCCACAACATGCCTTTGCGTTTGAGCGTGGCGGGCGAGCCGTCCTTCTTCGGCGGCCACGCAGCGGCGCGGAGCGAGGCGTCGTTGAAGGCGCGTTTTGCCATGCCGACCAGCGCCGCGCCCGCCGCCTCCAAATACGGGCGGCGGTTTTGCAGCGCAAGCAGACGACGCCGCAAGTCGGGCGTGATGGTGTCTTTGGCGGTGATGGTGATTTGCATAACTCAAACATCAAAATTAAAAAGTTAAATCTCACCGAGAATGATCGCGGCAGTGTGATGGGCGTCAACCTCATCATACTCCCAGCCGTGACTCAAATCCAACTCGCGCCGACGTCGGATAAATTCCTCGCGGGTGATTTTCTTTTTCGCCAGGGCAAGATTTATTTCCGACCACGGGCGGCATTCCTCATCGGTTGGCATTCTCATGGGAACATCTCCTTGAATTTTTTGATGATAGTCTCAACGTCGGCGCCAGACCAGTAAATTTCTTTCCGCCGCAAGCCGGCGTGGAAAACACTGGACTGCAAGGCGTCATCGCCAGCGGTCTCGGCAATGTACTGCGTGAAGGCGCGGGCGAGCAATTCGTCATCCTTGCGCCAGTAGTTGCCGTCAGGCAGTTTTTTTAATTCGCGGTAGTTTTCGGTGGACTTCAAAAATTTCACCAAACCGGCGCGCCGTTCCGTCGGCATCATGCGTTTGAGGACGTGCGCCCATTCGTGAACAAAAGTTTCCTCCGGATTCTTGGCGTTGGGGTTGAGGTTGACAATGTAACCGCGCCCGTCCGGGACGGTGTTGCCGCTGACGGCGAGCGGCAGCTTGCTTTCGCGCACGGCAACGGGATAAGCCGGCGCGGGCAGCGCCGCCTGGTCGAGTGCGGCGGCGGCGCGCTGCACCGCGTCCGCGTGGCGGCTCACCGTCAGCGGACTGACGCCGGCCAGCACGCCGCCCTCGCCCGGATAATGTTGCACGGCGGCGCGCGCCGCGACCGCGCTGCCGTGCAGCCAATCCAACAGCGGCGCGGACTTGCCGCCGTCAGCGTCGGCGGGCACGTCAACCTGCCCGGCCCATTGCTCAAACCCCGCCCACGTCTCGGCGTCGTAACGGTCTTTGAGCTGGTCGGCGGTCAGCGTGAGGTCGCGCGGGTTGAAGCGGTAGCCATCGGCGCGTTGTGACGGCGGGGTGAGGTTGAAGATTTGGTTGGGGCCGCGCACGAGGCGGTTGCTTTGCTCAATTTGCGCCAGCGCCACGCCCGTGGGGGCGAGGTGTTGGTCGGGGGCGCTGTCGCTGCCGCTGGTGTCGGCGGGGCAGTTGACCTATGAGGCGTCGGTTGACAAGCCGGAATTATACGGCATGGTGCCGGCGGGCACGCACAAGGTTGAATATCAGTTGTGGGTGCCGGAGGGCGCCGGAACCTTGCGCTATGCGCTGGTTATTTTTCCGTCCGATCTTGGAGATTCGCGCGGCGAGGCGAGGAAGCCGGAGTGGCAGGAGTTTGCGAAGGAGCAGCGTTGCGCGATTTTGACTTGCAAGGTTAGCAAGAAGAAAGACGGCGGCGCGTTGTATGAGAAGGCGGAGAATTGGTTTGGCAAGGCGACGCTGGAAACGCTGCGGGAGCTGGCGATGGCAAGCCAGCAGCCGGAGTTGGCGGACGCGCCGCTGTTGCTGTGGGGCGACGGCGAGGCGGCGGCGGACACGAGTTACAGCGTGGCGAACTGGCGGCCGTCGCGGGTGGCGGCGTTTGTGGCGAACCGCTTGGGCGGCAAGGCGACTTCGGCGCCGAGGGACAGCATGTTGCGTGTGCCCGGGCTCATCGCCGGCGAGGAAAAAGACCGCGAGCGCATGAGGGGGATTTACAACGCGGGTCAGGAGCATGGCGCGCACTGGTGTTTCGCCATTGTCGCGCAGCCCGAAGTTGGCGGGGAAAAGGTGAACCGGGTGGAAATTACCATCGCCGGCAAGGATTATTCCCTTGAGCCGGAGCGGCAGTTCAACGCCAAGCGGACCTTTTTGCTGGGCACCGCTTTTTTGCGGGGGGTGATGGGTTACCGTGAAATACTGGCGGCGGACAAACTGGATTGCTCGTGGTTGGGCGACCTCACGGACGGCGCCATCCGCGCCAAAGAACCAAACGCCATCGGACGACCAATCGACCACATGGCTGCCCAACCAGGCTTTTGCCAGGATTTGGCAGGCGTATGTGACGGGGAAAGAATGACCGTGAAATCAACAAAAGTAAATTCATGAAAAGCAAAATAATAGCAGCCTTGATTCTGTGCGCCCTGTCACTGACAGCAGTGGCGTGGGAAACTTATGACGTAACCATTGACAAGCCGGAGCGGTACGG
>JAITHY010000145.1 GCA_031279715.1 Verrucomicrobiales bacterium
GCGCGGGAATTGCGGCGCGAACGCGATGTGCCGGTGGGGATGATTGGCGCGTACAAGGGAGGCACGCCGGCGGAGTCGTGGACGAGTGTCAGCGGGCTGGGGAAGGAGGCGTTGCTGGCGGGGTATCTCGCCGAACGCCAGAAAGTGGAGGATAATTTTGCGGAGCGTCAGGAGCAGTTTCCGCGCTTGCAGGCGGAATTTCAGGCGGCGATGAAGGAGTGGAACGCTGCCAGTGACGAGGCGAAAAAAAGCGGCGCCCAACCGCCGCGCCGTCCGAACGCGCCGCCGTCGCCGGACGGGGGTTTTGGCACGCCGGGGAATTTGTTCAACGGGATGATTGCGCCGCTGACGCCGTTCGCCATGCGTGGCGTGATTTGGTACCAAGGGGAGAGCAACGGAGATCATTTTCAGGAGGCGGTGCTGTACAAGGCATTGTTCAAGCGGATGATTTTGGATTGGCGGGAGGCGTGGGGGCGAGAGGAACTGGCGTTTTTGTTCGTGGAACTGGCGAATTTTATCGCGTCGAAACAGGAGCCGGAGGGCGGGGTGTGGCCGTGGGTGCGTGATGGTCAGCGGGCGGCGTTGGCGCTGCCGATGACGGGAATGGCGAGCGCGATTGACATTGGCAACGCGACGGATATTCATCCGCTGGACAAAGTTGACGTCGGCGTGCGTCTGGCGCTGGCGGCGCGACGGGTCGCTTATGGTGAAAAAATTGTGGATTCGGGGCCGGTGTATGATTCGCTGAGGGTCGAGGGGAATAAAATCCGGCTGATGTTTACGAGTGTGGGCGGAGGGCTGGTGATTGGCGTGCCGCCGTGGGCGCCGGATGGGAAAATTCCGTCACCGTCAGCGGAGTTGCGCGGGTTTGTGATTGCCGCTGCCGATGGGAAATTTGTGCCGGCGAAGGCGGTGATTGAGGGTGGCACGGTGGTGGTGTCCGCTGACGGTGTGTCGCAACCGGCGGCGGTGCGTTATAATTGGGCGGATAATCCGAAAGGGAATTTGTACAACCGCGAGGGGTTGCCGGCGCCGGCGTTTCGGACGGATGAGTGGGCGCCGGTGAGGTAGGCGGCGTGTGGCGCCGCAGGCATTTCGCCCGCGTTGATTTATAAAAAAAGAGCCGCTGATGAGGCGGCTCTTTTTTCGTTGGCAAGGAATCACAGGCTGACGTTGACCCACGCGCCATCTTGATCCGAGGACGTGACGCTGGCGTCGATGAACGCCATGCCGGCGCGCCCGTCGCTGACGTTGGCGTAGGTGCTGCCGTCGTTTTTGAAGGGCTTGCCTTCCCAGTAGGCGCGCACGTCCGCCTCAAAGAAGCGGTGCAGGCGGGCGTAGGCGTCGTGGAATGCTTCGCCGTGGCCGCTGGGGATTTTTGGTTCCGCCATCAGCCACGCCGGGAGGTCGCCGAGGAAGCCGTCATTGGCAGCGACACAGCCGCGCCAGTATTTGCGGTCGGGTTGTCCGGGCAGGAGGATGGTCAGCGCCTCCGGTTCTTCTTGGCGCCAAACGAGCGAGCCTTTGGTGCCGACGACTTCGATGGCGAGGTCGTTCTTATGCCCGTGGCAGATTTGCGAGGCGCGGACGAGGGCTTTGCCGCCGTTGGAGAGTTTGCCGTAAACGGTGAAATGGTCGTCGAGCATGCGTCCTGGAACGAAGTTTTCCAGGCGCGCGCTGACGCTGGTGATTTCCAGTCCGGTGAGGAAGCGCAGTTGCATGAGCGCGTGGGTGCCGATGTCGCCGCCGCAACCGCTTTTGCCCGCCGCCTTGGGGTTGGTGCGCCAGGAGGCTTGCATGTTGTCGGAGTCTTCGAGTTTGGTGGCGAGCCAGCCTTGGATGTAGGAGGAATCCACCCAGCGCACATCGCCGAGCAAGCCGCTGCGGATGATGTGACGGCTGAGCAAGGTTGTCCAGTGGCCGAGATAGGTGTGGGCGACGCCGAAGGGGACTTTTTTCTCACGCGCGGCGGCGACGAGTTGGTCCGCTTCGTCAAGGGTCATGCACAGCGGCTTTTCGCACATCACGGGGATGCCGAGTTGTACCGCCTTGAACGCGGGGTCAAAGTGGACGAAATTGGGTGTGACGATCAGCACGTAATCCAGTCGTTCTTCTTTTGGCAAATCCGCTTGCTCGTTGAGGAGTTGGTCGTAGGAGCCGTAGCCTTTGAGCGGGTACGGCCAGTTGGCGGCCTCGTTCATGGCGATTTTGGGATCGGGGTGAAGAGCCGCCGCGACGACGCGCCGCGTGCCGTCCATGTGGATTGCCCGTTGGTGGGGTTGGGCGATGAACGCGCCGCCGCCGCCGCCAATCATGCCGATTTTGAGTACTTTGTTTGACATATGTTTTCTTTCTGGTTTGGGTTAATGACTAGGTGGTAATGAAAGCGATTTTGCTTTTCTTGTTCAAGCAAAATAGTCCGCTAGAAACGTTGGTTTAAAAAACTTTTTACGCGGATTTTTGCGCGTTGGGCGGCGGCTTATTCTTTGACCGTCAGCGTTTGTTTCCGGTACGCCTTCGGACTCATGCCGGCGTAGCGGCGGAAGGCGCGGATGAAATAGGTGCGGCTGGAGAAGGAACAGGCGCGGGCGATGGTGTCGATTTTTTCCTTGGGGTTTTGCAGTAGTTTCTTGGCGTGCTCGATTCTGAGGCGGGTCAATTCTTGCACCATCGTGCGGCCGGTGTATTGGCGGAAGATTTTTTGGATGTTACGCAACGGCGCGGTGGTGCCAACAGTGGCTTGGGTGACGCTGATGGGGCGCAGGTAGTGGTGGCGGAGGTATTGCAGGGCGCGGGTGGCGTCGGGGTTGGGGATGAACAGAGTGTCAGTGGAGCGGCGGAGGGTGATGCCCTTGGGCGGGATGATGACGGGGGCGCGAGAGGTTTTTTCGCCGCGCATGAGGCGGTCAAGCAGAGCGGCGCATTGATAGCCGTTTTCAATGAAGTTGGGGTCGACGCTGGTGACGGGGATGGCGGTGAGGTCGCACAAAATCGGCGTGTTGTCGATGCCGACGACGGCGAAATCGTCCGGCACGGAAAAACCGGCGTCCTGGCATGCGCGGATGGTCTCAATGGCGTAGCGGTCATTGGTGGTGAGGAGGCCCATTGGTCGTGGCAGGGTGGGGAGGATTTTGGCGAGTTGTTTGAGGTGCAGCAGCTTGAAGTGGTCACCGTTGGCCGCGACCATTTTTTCGTACAGTGCGCAACGCAGATGGTCAATCGGATGGTCAGCGGCGAGGACGCAGCCGAAGTTGGCGAAGCCCAGGCCGCGCAGGTGATTGACAGCGAGGCGGGTGATGGCTTCGTTGTCGATGATGGCTTTGCGGGCGCCGAAGCTGTCGTTAAAGGTGGAGCAATCCACGACGGGAACATGTTTCTTTTTGACGTAGTTGATGATGGCGCGGTCAGTGTCAGCGTACACGATGATGCCGTCTCCGTGCCAGCGGGCGGGCAGGTGGTGCGTCCAGCCCATTTCGCAATCCAGTGTCCAGTTATGCTCCGACGCGTATTTGGCGACCCCCTCCAAGATGCGCTTGCTCCACCAAGCTTGGACGAGCAACACGCGGTGACGTGGTTTGGTCATGACAAAAATTTATCCCGCTGACGGTGAATTGGCAATTCTTAAAAAGAGACATTTAAAAATTAAAATAAGACATTTTATGGATTGTGTCATCGCACTGTTGGGCTGACAATGACCATTGATGAAGAAGACGATTTTATTGGCGGCTTGGCTGGCGGTTGGCGGGTTGGTGACGGTCAGCGGCGGAGCGGAGAATTATGACGACGCGGACTGGCAGAACCCGCTGGTGCTGGGCATTAACAAGCTGCCGCCGCGCAATCCGGCGTGGCCTTGTCCGGATGAGGCGTCGGGCTGGCGGAGCGATTACGACCATTCGCCGTGGGTGTTGCCGTTGAACGGAAAATGGCGCTTCCACTGGTCGCCCGACCCGGTGTCGCGGCCGGAAAAATTTTACGAGCCGGATTTTGACACCGCCGAGTGGGGCGAGATTCCGGTGCCGTCGTGCTGGGAGTTTGAGGGGCAAAAAATTTCACGCAACGCTTACGGCATTCCCGCCTATTCAAATTCCAACTATTTATTTCGCGCGCTCAGGCCGCCGTTGCCGCCGCGTGTGATGGATGAGCCGCCAAAGCATTTTAACACATACACGCAGCGCAATCCCATCGGCTCCTACCGCATGAGTTTCCAAGTGCCGGCGCACTGGCAGGGCGGGCGCACGCTGCTGCATTTCGCGGGTGTGAGGTCGGCGTTTTACGTGTGGGTGAACGGACAGAAGGTCGGCTTCAGCAAGGACTCGCGCCTGCCTGCCGAGTTTGACATTACGCCGTTTTTGCAACGGGGGGATAATTTGCTGGCGGTGGAAGTGTACCGTTTCAGCGACGGTTCGTATTTGGAAGACCAGGATATGTGGCGGCTCAGCGGGATTTTTCGCGACGTGTTTTTGTATCACACCCCGACGGTCAGCGTGTGGGATTTTTACGTGGACGCGAAGTTGGATGAGCAATATCGCGACGCGACGGTGGGTTTGCGCTATACGCTGCGGAATGAGTCGCCGTCGCCCGCTGACGGTGACTGGCAAATTCGCCTGAGTTTGCGCGACCCAAACGGCAGGTTGGCCGGAGACACGCCGCTGCTGACAGAAAAAACCGGAGTCATCATCAGCGGCTTCAATGCTGAAAAACAAACCGCCGCCGTCAAGGTCAGTGCCCCGTTGTTGTGGACGAACGAAACGCCGAATTTGTACAGCGCGCTGGTGGAGTTGTGGTACAACGGCAAGGTCATTGAGGTGCGGCGCGCTGACGTTGGCTTCCGCAAGGTCGAGTTGCGCGACCGGCAGTATTTTATCAACGGCAAGTCCATCAAGGTCAAGGGGATCAACCGGCATGAATTCGACCCCGACGGCGGCTATACGCTGACGCTGGCGGGCATGACGCGGGACGTGTGTTTGATTAAACAGGCGAACATGAATTTCGTCCGCACCGCGCAT